>CAYOVI010000007.1:6332-35416 GCA_964407365.1 uncultured Ferrithrix sp. | reverse complement strand
TGCGCGGGGCTTTGTCTATTGCCGTGGCGCCGGCATTGACCATCGACTGCAAGGCCTTGGCACAATCAGCGACTCGATAACCGATGTGGTGCAAGCCTTCACCGCGTTTTTCAAGCGACTTGGCAACCGGTGAATCTGCTCGAGTCGGCGTCAGCAACTGCACGTAACTCTGGGCGACTTTCAGCAGGGCCTCTTCAACGCCGTCTTGTTCAACGACTTCGCGATGGGCAACCGTTGCACCAAAGGCACGCTTGTAATAGTCGATTGCGGCCTCTAAATCTTTGACTGCTATTGCGACATGATCTATTTCAGTCAGCAACATTTCTGAATTCGACGACACGAGATCGACCTCCTAGTTGGCTCGTCTGAAAATAGTGAGTTTTTCTTCCCCAATTTTGGCACGCATTTCAGGATCGGTGATTCCCATGCCTTCTTTGGGTGCAAGACAAAGCACGCCAAGTTTGCCCTCGTGCAAATTGTTGTGCACTTGATAAGCGGCCTCGCCTGTCTGATCAAGAGTGAAAACCTGCGACATCACCGGGTGAATCATGCCCTTGCTGATCAAGCGGTTGGCCTCAAATGACTCGCGATAGTTGGCAAAGTGAGAACCTATCAATCGCTTGAGTCTCATCCAGAAGTGGCGATTGTCGAACTCCATCATGAAGCCACTTGTGGCCGCACAACTGACGACGGTGCCGCCGCGCTTGACGACATAAATTGACGCGCCGAAGGTTGAACGACCCGGATGCTCAAAGACTATGTCGGGGTCTTCACCAACGAGTCCACGAATGTCCTTGCCCAACCTGCGCCACTCACTTTCGTTTTGGGTGTTGTCATCGTTCCAAAATTTGTAATTCGCGGTTTTGCGATCGATGATCGCTTCACAGCCCATCTCGCGCAAAATTTTCGCCTTCTCTGGCGAACTCACCACACCCACCGGTATTCCGCCACCATTCAAAACGTATTGCACTGCATATGCACCGATGCCACCGGTGGCACCCCAAATCAGAACCACGTCACCTTGCTTCATCGCCGCACCATTTTTTGAAACCAACATTCGATAACTGGTGCTGTTGCACAGCGCATTGACAGCAGCTTCTTCCCATGACAGATGTTTTGGTTTGGTCATCAGTTGATTCGCTTTGACGACCGCGAGATCTGCCAACCCACCAAAATTTGTTTCGTATCCCCAAATTCTTTGGTTTGTCGCCATCATCGAATCGTTATGGGCCGAGGGGTCTTGATCGTCTAGATGATTGCAATGCACCGTGATTTGGTCGCCGGGTTTCCATGATCGAACAGCCGCACCGGTGCGCAACACAACCCCGGAAGCATCGCTACCAAGCACGTGATAGTCGAGGTCGTGTCTTTTGGCCCAGGCGCTCTCTTTGCCGAGACGGGCGAGCGCACCGAACGTGCTTATCGGCTCGAAAATTGCACTCCACACCGTGTTGAAGTTGATGCTGCTTGCCATGACAGCGATCAAGCACTCATCTGGTGCTAGTTCAGGTGTGGCGACTTGGCCGACATGAATCGACTTGCGTGGATCTTTTTGTTTCGACTCAACCCCAGCGAACATGGCCTCTTCAGATTTTTTGATATAGGCCGCGCGATAAGTCTTGGGTATCTCAAGGTTTGCAAAAGTCTCAGGCGAGGCTTGCTCGACGATTGCTTTGAGTATTTCTTGCATGCAATGACGATACCTAGCCATCTACCTAGGACTTGTGGCTAAAACCCATTCAGTTGGCATTTTCTCATTAGCTACCCCTACTGTTGGACACGACCCAAAGGAGAATTCATGGCCGGCTCATACATAGTTTCTGGGGCGCGAACACCGATCGGCAAATTAAGTGGTGCGCTTTCGTCATTCAGTGCCGCCGACCTGGGTGGCATCGCAATTGCCGAGGCTTTGCGTCGCGCGGCTGTGGCACCAGAAGAAGTTGAATACGTGATCATGGGTCAGGTTTTAATGGCGGGACAAGGCCAAGTGCCGTCACGTCAAGCAGCAGTCAAGGCTGGCATTCCGATGAATGTGCCTAGCGTGAATGTCAACAAGGTTTGTCTGTCGGGGCTGAATTCGATTTATCTAGCCGACCAAATGATCGCCAATGGTGAAGCCGATATTGTTGTCGCCGGCGGCATGGAAAGCATGACCAATTCGCCGTACTTGGCGATGGGCGCTCGCAGCGGGTTCCGATTTGGCGACGTGCAGATGCTCGATTCGATTCAACGTGACGGTTTGTGGTGTGCATTTGATGCTTGTTTGATGGGTCTTGGCACAGAGCGTTACGCCGCCGGAGATATCAGCCGCGACGCTCAAGACGACCTGGCGATGAAAAGCAATCAGCGCGCTGCTGTGGCAATTGCAAATGGCAAGCTCGCCGAGGAAATT
This sequence comes from uncultured Ferrithrix sp., assembly GCA_964407365.1. Taxonomy (GTDB): domain Bacteria; phylum Actinomycetota; class Acidimicrobiia; order Acidimicrobiales; family Ilumatobacteraceae; genus BACL27. The sequence continues at coordinate 33,024 of CAYOVI010000007.1, read as the reverse complement.
GTTTCGATCACGATTCCCCAGCGCAAAGGTGAACCGGTTGTGGTGAGCAACGACGAAGGGGTTCGCGCCTCGACGACTCTTGAATCTCTGGCCTCGCTTAAGCCCGCATTCGACAAGACAGGCACCGTCACCGCGGGCAATGCCAGCCAAATTAGCGACGCTGGTTCGGCTGTGGTGATGATGTCAAAGCGAGCCGCCGAAAAACGCGGTGTCAAACCCCTCGGAGAATTCATTTCTTATGGCATGGTGGCAGGTCCTGATAGTGCTTCGCTTCTTCATCAGCCAAGTCGCAGCATCAAGAAGGCACTCGACCGCGTCGGTAAAAAAGTTTCAGATATTGACTTGTTCGAAATCAATGAGGCATTCGCCGCGGTAGGCGTCGCCTCAATGCGCGATCTGGGCATCACCGACGAAAACGTAAACGTCAACGGTGGCGCAATAGCCCTTGGTCACCCGATTGGAATGAGCGGAAATCGTTTGGCAATCACTTTGCTTTACGAACTTCGCCGTCGCGGCGGAGGCTTGGGTGCTGCCGCGCTTTGCGGTGGCGGCGGGCAGGGTGACGCGTTGATTTTGCGAGTCGAGTGACTTTTAGCCGACGACTTCTCGTCGGCCTTCGAGTGCGCGACCCAAGGTAAGTTCATCGGCGAATTCAAGATCGCCACCAACTGGCAAACCACTCGCGATTCGAGTGACTTTCACGCCGAGGGGCACCAGCACCCGAGCCAAATACATTGACGTCACATCGCCCTCAGTATTCGGATTCAGGCACAAGATCACCTCTTTTATCTTTTGGGGCTCGATTCGCTGCAAAAGTTCGCGTATTTTCAACTGCTCGGGCCCAACCCCATCGAGGGGGTTTATCGTGCCGAGCAACACGTGATATTGCCCTTTGAATTCGCCGGTCTTTTCAATAGCCACAACGTCACGTGACTCTTCAACGACGCAAATCGTCGTCGGGTCGCGCCGATCATCACTGCAAAATTGACACAGCTCAGCTTCAGAAAAATTTGAGCATCTTGCACAGAACTTGACAGTGGCCTTGGCTTTGGTGATTGAAACTGAAAGATGTTCGACATCTCGATCGTCGCTTTTAATCAAATGAAAGGCGATTCGCTGTGCCGACTTGGGACCAATGCCAGGAAGCCGTGAAAGCGCATCGATCAGGGCTTGCATCGGTTGTGTGTATGCCGAAGCCATTGCTAACTATTTCTTGTCATCGACAATTTTTGAACCAGGAAATGCCTTTGCAAGTGCGTCGATTGGCGAAGGCACGTTGCCTGTCTGGTCTGGGGTGGTCTCTGAAAGATCTTCGACAATGTCGTTGTCATCAACAGTTTCATAGTCATGTTTGTCTTGTGCGCCAGTCGATGACTTGCCTCGTTTTGCTGGAGCGACAACGAACTTAATTTCGAGATTTTTTCCGGCTAACTTGCTCAGCGAATCTTTCAGAGTTGCGACATGTTCGTTCGTCTTGGTGATGTGCACTTCACTGGGTGCAGCAAGCGTCAAGACGTCGTCTTTGCAATCTTGAATTGTGACTGCGCTGTAAAGTGCCCGCACTATTGGTTTTTGTGCAGCCACAACCTCGGGCCAAATCGTTCTCACGTCAGAAACACCAGCAGAAGAAACCGTCTTGACTTTCTCTTCAACACGGGCCCCGGTTTTGGGCAAACCTGGCAAGGTCGCAGATGCTCGCCCACCAAGTTTTGTTCGACCAGTCGTTGGGTCGACCGGTGAGGGTCGAACAATTGGCCCGGTCGAATCGCGCAATGAAGTGACCCCAGATTCGAGGCGCTCGATACGTGACATCAGCGATGCCACATCGGTGCTCAAGTTTTGGCGAGTCAATTTGACAACAGCGACTTCGAGCAAAAGTCGAGCATCGGGTGCGTGTCGAATTTCGATCAATACATCTCCCAAAACCTCAATCGCTCTCACTACCGCGGTTGCCCCCATGCGACGTGCCTGATCGCCCACAACCTCAGCGCGTTCTTTGGGTAACTGCACGAGTTCTGGGGCCATCAACGACAAAAACGCGTCACGCAAATGTCGAACGATGTCTTCGGTCAGTGCTCGCGCATCAATACCAAGTTGCATCGCCACACCAATCGCGGCCAATGCCCGACCTGGGTCATGGTCAATGAAAGCTTCAATAAACTCGTCGAACGAGATCTGTTCATCGACATCACCGCCCGAGGCAACAACCAACTCAAGAGCCGACAAAGTATCTCTCACAGAGCCAGCACCGAGTTGCACGACTCGGTCGATGGCATCTTGGCTGACGACAAGTTTGGCGTCGGCAATAACCCATTGAACGTGGTCTTTAAGTTCTTGCAATGGCAGTAAATGAAATTGCAGATGCTGGGTTCGGCTACGAATCGTCTCGCTCACTTTTTGTGGGTCGGTAGTCGCCAAAACAAAAACAACGTGATCTGGTGGTTCTTCGAGAGTTTTCAACAATGCCGCTTCGGCAGGTTTCGAAAGCATGTGCACTTCGTCCAAGATAAAAACGCGATGGCGACCTGGGTTGCCAAGGGCAGCGCGTTCGATCAAATCGCGCATATTGTCGACACCGTTGTTGCTTGCCGCGTCAAGTTCAAGCACGTCATAACTCGAACCAGCATCGATTGAAGAACACGAATTACACTTTCCGCAGGGTTCGCCGTCTTTCAAACTTTCACAATTGAGAACTTTCGCCAAAATTCTCGCCGTCGATGTTTTGCCCGTGCCTCGTGGTCCTGAAAATAAATATGCCTGACCTTCGCGATTGTTGATCACTGCATTGCGCAAAGCACGCACGACATGGTCTTGCCCTTTGAGTTCGTCGAAGCGACGGGGCCGATATCTGCGATATAAAGACTGCGTTGCCATTTCGTAGCGAGCCTACCTATGGGGTGGTTCACCATCGGTTAGCCCAATAATTAACTACTCTTTATATACGCTCATGGCAATCTTGAAATCAAAGCACCCAGCCAAATTCACGTGCCTTTTCGGGCTAATTGGCTTGGGGCTGATTCTCGGGTTTTTCAGCACCTCGGCGCAAGCTTCGGTTTCTGGGCAAAATCAACTCAGTTCATCGAACCCCGCACCCAACCAGGTTGTATCGGTGCCCCCGACCCAACTTCAATTGGTTTTTCAAAACCCGCTGGCCAACCCAGAAGTCGTCACCGCTATGGGTTTGTCACTGGCGTGCAATGGCACGCTCGTTGGCCTCGGGGTTCCGCAACTCGGCACTGATTTAAAGACCGTGTCGGCGGCACTAACGCAAATTCCGCCCTCGGGTTTATGCACCGTGAGTTGGGCGCTTCCCGACAAGAGTCTTGGTTCGTTTAGTTTTACATCGGCTGTCGAAATTCAGACCACAATCCCTGGGGCCACCGAAGGTTCGGGTGAATCATCTGACACACCGACAATTATTGGCGAAACAATAGAACAACAAAAGCCAGCGCCACGTGTGGGTGGCATTCTTGGTTTGCTGCGAGTTCTGGAATATTTGTTGATGTCGGCGTTGTTCGGCGGTCTCGCACTGATCGTGACGGCTTGGCCCGAAGGGCCAACTTATGGCGTGACTTTGCGATACCTGCGGCTCGCATGGGTGGCTTGCGTAGCGACGATGTTTTTGGTGCTCGTGCTTTCGACTATGCGCGCCGAGTCGCAAGGTTTCATTGCTTCAATGAACCCGTTTGGTTGGTTTGGTGCGCTGAACACCGGTAGCGGCGTCATTTTGATTTTGCGTTTCGTTTTGGTTTTGGCTTGCGGTTGGGTGGCGATCATGCCCGATCGTGTGAATGACCCTGCTACACAATTCATTGCCGGTTCAATAATCATCTCGATGATCGCCACGCTTGGTTTGTCGCGCCTCGGACAAGACATTGCGATCTTCAGTTATGTTCTCGGCATCTTTCACGCAATCGCCATGGCCTATTGGGTTGGTGGCCTGTTGTTGCTATCGCGCGTCGTGCTCATCGGTCCGGGGTCATCAGATTTGGTTAGTGCGGTTCGCGCGTTCGCAAAACATGCTGTCTGGGCATTTGGTGCCACTGCTTTTACGGGCGTATTGCTGGTCTATCTGTTGGATGGTTCATCTATTTTCACGAGTGGTCATGGTCGCATCGGTGTATTCAAGGTAATTTTCGTCTCGGTGATGGTCTTCATCACTTTTGTTCTGAAACCTTTCGTTATGCAGCGTTTGACAGAAGGTGGTGATCTGACCGGTCGCATGGCCTGGCGGCTTCGCCGCGCAGTTTCTGTAGAGCTTGCATTCGCACTGATCGCAATGATCTTTACTTCGTGGCTCGTGGCGACGACCCCGCCAAAGGCCAAAGCAGAGATACGTGCAACATCGGCGACTTATGAATTCAGAGAAGAACTCAAAAATGATCGATTTCACGTCGTAATTTCATTGACCCCAGGCGTGACCGGCACAAATGCGATGCGAATCGAACTAATTCAGCCACGAAAAATAAACAATTTTGCTATCAAAATGGTGCCGCAAGCAATCGGATTCGCAGGCATTCAAATAAACGTGCCGCTTTCGAAGCCCGGTGCGGCAATTGTCGCCGGCGATGGTTCGTTTATTCTCAATGCACCAGGAATCTGGAATATCGAGATCTCAGGCACGACCACAACGGGCGACTTGACGCCATTGGCCACGACTCTGGCTGTCACCCAATCACCCGAAGCGCAAACAGCTACCACCTTGCCAACCGCTACAACTATTGGCGGTTAATCAGTCGCTTAATCCGCAGGCCCATTGGCAAGTATCGTGAATTATGTGAATAGCAATTCAATGGATGCAAAACTTGCCGACCTAAAGGCTCGCAAGACCGCGGCATTCACCGCAGGCTCACCCAGATCAATCGAGCGACAGCACGAAAAAGGCAAGATGCTGGCCCGCGAAAGAATCGACGCCCTTTTGGATGAAGGCAGTTTTCATGAACTCGACCTTCTGGCCCGACATCGAGCCCACGCAGCCGGGCTCGAAGAGCATCCCTACACCGACGGTGTGATCACTGGTTGGGGAACCATTGATGGTCGCAAGATTTTTGTGTTCAGCCAAGACTTCACGGTTTTTGGTGGCGCTCTAGGCGAAGTTTTCGCAGAAAAAATTCACAAATTGATGGACCTCGCGCTCAAGGTCGGTGCGCCGTTAATTGGTCTAAACGATGGCGCAGGTGCACGCATTCAAGAAGGTGTCGTTTCTTTGGCAAGTTATGGTGGCATCTTTCATCGCAACGTGCAGTCATCAGGCGTGATACCCCAAATCAGCGTTGTGCTCGGGCCTTGCGCGGGCGGTGCGGTCTATTCACCGGCAATGACCGACTTTATTTTCATGGTCCGTGAGACCAGCCACATGTTCATCACTGGTCCAGATGTTGTAAAGACCGTGACGGGAGAAGATGTCACGCTCGAAGAACTCGGCGGCGCGATGAGCCACGCCTCAAAAAGTGGCGTAGCCACTTTTGTTTCCGCCGACGAAAAAGCGTGTCTCGAAGACGTTCGCTATTTGCTCGGTTTTCTGCCTCAAAACAACATGGCCGACGCGCCGTCGGTCGCACCAACCGACGACCCACTTCGCCAATGCGAGTCGTTGCGCACGATCTTGCCACCCTCGGCGAATCAACCATACGACATGAAAAAAGTTATAAGCGAAGTCGTGGATAACGGCGAGTTTTTCGAATATTTTCCGCATTGGGCAAAAAGCATCGTCTGTGGCTTTTCGCGTTTAGACGGCAAAACTGTTGGCGTCGTCGGCAATCAACCGATGGTTTTGGCGGGGGTTCTCGACATCGAGTCAAGCGAAAAAGCCGCGCGTTTCGTGCGCACTTGTGATGCTTTCAACATTCCGTTAGTTACTTTTGTTGACGTGCCCGGTTTCTTGCCAGGAGTCGATCAAGAATACGGTGGCATTATTCGCCACGGTGCAAAGTTGCTCTACGCATATTGCGAGGCAACTGTGCCAAGAATTCAAGTGATCACACGCAAGGCTTATGGTGGCGCATATGTCGTGATGAATTCAAAATCAATCGGGGCAGATTTGGCCTACGCATGGCCGACGGCTGAACTTGCCGTAATGGGGCCACAAGGTGCGGTTGAAATTGTTTATCGCCGAGAATTGCAACAAGCCGCAAACCCAGCAGAACGTCGCAAAGAACTCGTGGCCGAATACGCAGAAAAATATGCGAACCCATATGCGGCCGCCGAACGTGGTTATGTAGACGACGTAATCGACCCTGCCGAGACTCGCACGAAACTCATTTCTGGCTTAAAGATGTTGCAGTCAAAGCGCGAAGAATTGCCTCGACGCAAACACGGAAATATGCCGTTATGAAAATTCAGGGCTCGGTTCGACCAACTCCGTTAGCTGACGAAGCAGTCGCGATTGCAACGGCACTCGAGATGTTGTGGCCAAAACCTCAACAAACAGTTGCAACAACAATTCAAACATCTTGGAGATTCAGCGGCCGATCATGGACTGATTCGGTTCTTTCGCGTCGCAGCCGACCAAATTAACAATGCCTGGTCCGCTGAAAGATTTGCGGGTAATTGATATTTCGACGGTCTTGGCCGGGCCAAATTGTGCGCGATATTTCGCCGATTTCGGCGCCGATGTGATCAAGATCGAAAAACCAGGCGTTGGCGACAGCCTTCGCGGAATGGCTTGGAGAGATCCACGTGACGGCACAGGCTTATGGTGGAAGTTGGTCAACCGAAACAAACGCAACGTCGCTCTAGATCTTAAAAATGATTCTGATCGCCAACTTTTCTTGCGTCTAGTCGATGATGCAAACGTGTTGGTCGAAAATTTTCGACCCGGCACGCTCGAACGCTTGGGTATCGGCCCGGATATTTTGCTTGGACGCAACAAAAAACTTGTGATCACCCGCGTGTCGGGCTTCGGACAAACCGGCCCATATAAAGATCGACCGGGTTTCGCCTCAATCGCCGAGTCGATGTCGGGCTTGGCCGCAATTAGCGGCGAACCAGACGGCGAACCGATGTTGCCACCGATTGCATTAACTGACGAACTGACAGGCGTTGTTGCGGCTTTTGCCACGATGGTGGCACTGCATAGCAAAGTCGGTCAAGTCGTTGACGTGAACTTGCTTGAAACAATGTTTCAAATAATGGGCCCGCTGATTTCGCTATTTATATTGACCGGTGAACAACAACCAAGGCTTGGTTCACAGTTGCCATACTCGGTTCCAAGAGGCGTATATCGGTGCAAAGACTCTAAGTGGGTGGGTGTTTCTGCCAGTTCGGACACAGTGGCGGCCCGAGTAATCGAAGTGTTGGGGTTTGCAGGTGATGAGAGATTCACGACATTCGCCAAACGAGTTCAAAATCGAACCCTGTTGCACGAGCTCATGACGCAATATTGCGCTGATCGAGACAGCACGACGGTGCTGAAAGATTTCACCGATGCACAGGCGGCGATCGGCCCAGTCATGTCGATGTCAGAGATAGCTGTTGATCCTCACTTTGCCGCACGTGAAGCGATCAAGATTGTGGGTGCAACACCGATGCAAGGTTTGCTTGCGTCGTTGCTTGGCACGCCTGGAGAACTACGGTGGGAGGGTCGCGCACTCGACGCCGACGGAGATGAAATCAGAAAAAATCTCTGGAACAAATAGTTGAAACAAAGAGAGCAGTAAGCGATGAAAAACTGGTCACGAGGGGCGAAAGTTCTTGCACTCACAGCCATCGGCGTGATGCTGGTTTCACTCGACATCAGCATCGTAAATGTCGCCTTTGGTTCTTTTGTCGCCGAATGGCCTGAAAGCCGTCGCACCCTGACATGGATTTTTTCTGCCTACAACATCGCATATGCAGCAGGCCTACTAACTGCGGGGCGTCTCGCCGATGCATTTGGTCGTAAGCGAGCATTTCTCGCGGGCCTGATGATTTTTATGCTTGGCTCAATTCTCTGTGCCGTGTCACCAACCGCGTTGTTCATGGTCATTGCCAGAGTCGTTCAGGCCATTGGTGGTGCGATTCTCACACCTGCGTCGCTGGCCCTAGTTTTGCCAGAATTCGCTGTCGAAAAGCGCTCGGCTGCAATTGGCATCTGGGGCGCGGTTGGCGGAGTTTCTGCCGCTAGTGGTCCGACTATCGGTGGATTTTTAGTCGACAACTTTGGATGGCACTCGGTATTTTTGGTGAACGTGCCGTTTTGCCTATTGGCGTTTGCAATCGGTTTAAAACTTCTGCACGAATCACGAGACGAGACAGCACCGCGAACTGTCGACTATCTAGGTGCGCTGTTGGTGGTGCTCGGCGTGGGCCTGCTCACCTTGATGATTGTTCAAAGCGATGAATGGGGTTGGCTTTCAAATCGTTCGTTGATAATTTTCGCTGTTTCAATTTTGCTTTTGGCTTCTTTTGTTTTGCGATGTAATCAAGTTGCTCACCCCGTGCTCGATCTGCGATTGTTCAAACTGCCTTTCGTAACCGCAGCCGCCATAAGCGGTTTTGTCTTCACGTTGGGATTTTTTGCGATGATCTTTGTGAATACGCAGTGGTTGCAAGTCGTTTGGGGTTACAGCCCGTCTCTTTCGGGCTTGGCTGGTTCACCCGGTCCACTCGCGGCCGCGATCGTTGCCGCGCCTGCGGGCAAACTCGCCAACCGAATCGGTCACGGGAAGGTCGTGGCTGCTGGCGCCCTGATTATGTCCGCGGGCATCGGAGTCATGAACCGATTCATTTCCGTCGAGATTCACTATTGGGATTTTTATTTTCCAACGATGGTATTCACCGGTATCGGTGTCGGACTTTGCATCTCGACGATTTCAAGTTCAGCAACGGCCTATTTGCCCCAGCCAAAGTTTGCGATGGGTTCGGCGCTCAACAACACGTCTCGTCAAGTTGGTGCCGCACTCGGTGTTGCACTTGTCAGCTCAATGCTGGTTGCTGCAGCAAAAACAGATGACCCGACGCGCGGCTTTCACAATTCATGGACACTTATGAGCGGGGTTATTTTGCTCTCGGGTGTCGCGATGTTGACACTCTTTCGCCGACCGACCGCCGAACAACTCGCCCAAGCAATCTAACGACTTACACCAATCGGGCAAGCCACTCCGGTGCCGCCGATGCCACAATAACCACTCGGATTTTTGGCCAGATATTGCTGATGATATTCCTCGGCATAATAAAATTCTGACGACTGTTTGATTTCAGTCGTAATTTTGCCAAAACCTGCTTGCGAGAGACGTTGCTGAAATGAGTCGCGGGTTGAAAGCGCCGCGACTTGTTGGTCTGAATTGGTGAAGTAAATTGCACTGCGATATTGCGTGCCGATGTCATTGCCCTGGCGCATGCCCTGGGTTGGGTCGTGTGACTCCCAAAATACCTGCAGCAATTTTTCATAGGAAATTTTCTCAGGGTCGAACACCACCAAAACAACCTCGGCATGCATCGTGTTGCCAGAGCAGACTTCGCGATATGTCGGGTCGAGTTTTGTGCCACCGCTATAGCCCACAGCCGTCGTGTAAACCCCATCTAGTTGCCAAAATTTGCGCTCTGCACCCCAAAAACAACCCATGCCAAAAACTCCGGTTTGCATCGAGGTCGGCCACGGCTCGACTATTGAATTTCCGAGAACAAAATGCGAAGTGTTCATTGTGTCAGGCTATTGGATGACTATGCAGTTGGGTGACATGGAACCGCGTCAGTTTTTGGTGTCAGACATAGAAGCCGCACTCGCATTGAACAACGCCAACTCGCCCGCTGTCGGCGAAATTGATCGTTCGACTCTCGAATTTTTGATCGAACACTCGCTCTATTCGTTTGCGATTGGTACTGATGCTCTACACGGCTTTTGTATCACCTTTGCACCCGGTGCGCCGTACACGAGTGTCAACTACCAATGGTTCTCGCGAAAATACCCAAACTTTGTGTATCTTGACCGCATTGTTGTCAGCGAAGAAATGCGAAACCAGTCACTGGGTGCCAAACTTTATGCGGCGGTCGAGAAACGAATGATCAAAGATCGTTGCGCCCCGTTGTTGACCTGCGAAGTAAATTTGAACCCGCCGAATCACGGCTCAATTCGCTTTCACAAGCGCCTCGGCTTTGTCGAAGTCGGTCAACAAGATTCGAAGCCAGGTCTAACGGTCAGCATGCTGGCCAAAACAGTTGGCTGAACGATGACAACTTTTGACAAAATTCTTAAACTGAATCGGTCAACAGTTGGGCTTGCGTTCGGCGCTGCAATGCTTTCGATTATTGCCAATCGTTCGGGTGTCGGTTGGAGCTGGGACACCAGTGACTATGTCGCAGTCGGCAAAAATTTTGCCAAGTCGGCAACTTTGCTCGACGCAACTGGGCTACCGATGACGGTTAGACCTCCAGGTCTTTCGTTTCTTATCGCTATCGGTGATCTAATCGGACTCAGCATCAACTTCACTATTCAGATTTTGAATTCACTTTGTGCCATGACTTTGGTGCTTGGTACAAATTATTTATTGCGATCCACAAAAATCAGCAACAAAACTGTGTTGCTTGCAACTGCGTTTGTCGCGTTCAGCCCCGCGTTGCTCTGGCAGTACTCGATGATTTGGTCCGAGCCACCATTCATTGCTCTTGTCGTGATTGCGATGATTGTCTCTATGCGTGGCATGACCACGCGCAAATTTTTTCTGCTTACGACATTATTTGTCGCCTTATTTTTTGTCCGATATGTCGGACCAGTCTTTGCCGCAGCGATTGCAATCAGCTCAACATGGTTCAATCGACGCCAGATGGGGTTGCTCAAGTCGGCAGTTTCGAATTTTGCGATATATGTTCTCTCTTTGGTGCCGGTTTGGTTCTGGTTGCAGCGAAACGAGAGCATTGACGGCACATTGACCGGGGCAAGAACCCCTGCTGGTGGCTCGCTTCTCAGCCCACTAAGAACTTTCGTGGCAACAATTGGCTCTTGGCTGACCGCCAGCCCTGTTGAAGGCTCGATTTATCTGTCATATAACGATTACCCAAACGTCACAAAAACGCTTGGCTTGCTTTTGGTGATTGGTTTGGTGGGTTTGCTTCTACTGCGTCTCTTTGAGAGTTATCGCGACAAACGATCATCTGATTTTTGCGACGCCTTGGTGTTGAGCCTAAGCATCTCAGTTATCTACACCTTGTTTTCGGCTTATCGATTCGTGCACTTTGAACTCGGCCCGCTCGATAATCGCATGATGATTCCGATTTATGTGCCGCTCGTCATTGCGGTCGCAATTCTTCTTGACGGCATCAAGATCAAGGCAAAAAGATTGAGGCTTGCAAGCACAACGTTCTTTGCTCTCTTCGTTGCTTTTCAAGCAATATCAAGCATCGATGATGCGTTGCAATTCGGCAAAAATGGTCGCTATTGGGCTGCTGGGGCTTTTCAAGAACAACCACTGCACAGATTCATCAATGATTTGCCGGACAAAACTCTGTTGATGAGCAATCAGCCTCAACAGTTGTATTCCGTCTGGCAAAAGACTTCGGTCTTCAATCAATATCAACTTGAACTAGCGCAATCTGCTGAGTGCGATTCGCGTCTTTTTGTTTGGTACAACTCGACTTATGACGATGGCACACCCAATGTTGAAGGCCAACCTGAAAATGCATCACAAGTTTTTTCTGATCAATCAGGCACAATTTTTGATTTGAAAAATTGTGCGAGCGATATTACTTATTACTGGCCATAGTAAAGTGTTTGCCTGATGAAAATTGGTGTTCTTATTGTCGCCTACAACGCTCAAGACACCCTGGCAAAAGTGCTCGACCGAATTCCGAGTGAATTTGCCAAACAAATCGACTCAATTTTGGTTTGCGACGATGCCAGCACCGATGAGACGCACCGCGTGGGTCTGAATTACCAAAGCAAATCACATCTTCCTCTTACAATCGTGCGCCACGAGATAAATCTCGGCTACGGGGGCAATCAAAAAACTGGCTATCAGTGGGCACTCGAAAAAAACCTCGACTTGGTCGTCTTGCTGCATGGCGATGGGCAATATGCACCCGAATATCTGCCACAAATGGTTGAGCCAATCGTCTCTGGCCGTGCCGATGTCGTCTTTGGTTCGCGAATGATCACACGTGGTGGCGCACGCCAAGGAGGCATGCCGTTATACAAATTTGTCGGCAACAAAATTTTGACGACTATACAAAACCGTCTTGCCAAAGTTTCGTTAACCGAATGGCACAGTGGATATCGGGCATACAGTGTTGGTGCATTGCGCAAAGTCAATTTTCTGAAAAACTCTGACTATTTCGACTTTGATTCACAGATTATTTTGCAAATGATCGGTGCACGTCAGCGAATCGTCGAAATAGAAATTCCGACGTTTTATGGCGACGAGATTTCGCGGGTTAATGGCATTAAATATGGTGTCAAGATCTTGATTCACACGCTGAAGTTCAGACTCTCGTCTAACAAGAGCTATTTCTAGCCACCAAAATGCGGTCTTTGGTCGACCCAGTCTGGTTGCTTTTGACTGTTTTGCTGATCGCCACTTTTGTCAAATTTAATGCGAGCAAACTCAACAAGATTTTTACAACTCTCGCACGAGCCAGCCTCGTGATGCTGGCCTTTTTTTCAACAGGCGTGGCGACATTTCTTTTTGACGCCGCGCTAAAAACCGAATCGTCGCCAAAATCCGACTGGTCGCCCGAGTTTATTTTTGTACTCGGTGGCGGCTATGAACTAGGTGACAATGAAGCACAAGATTTTCTCGGCACAGAAAGCACCAGGCGCATCAACTCTGCCTCAAAACTGTGGCAAAAATACCCAAAGGCCAAAATTGTATTTTCAGGCAATCAACCCGGCACCGAAAATGACAGATCGCCTTATCGACACGGTGAACTCGCAGCCGAGCATGCAATATCGCTCGGGTTGGACGAATCACGTATCATCATCGAGTCAGTTTCGCTGAACACTAGACAACACCCGATTGAGGCTTTGAAACTCAAAGATGTCGAACCTGAGTCGCAAATTGCAATTGTTACATCTGACTTTCATCTGCGGCGCGCACTAGGTGAATTTAAAAAATACTTCAGCAACGTCGAATCTTTTGGCACCAACGACTCGGCAAGCGCTCTCTCTTGGTTAGATTTTGTGCCACTAGCGACGCACCTTGACGAAAACGCCTATCGCATCAAAGAATTCGCTGGCATTATTATTTTTTGAACTTGCGCATTCGCTTCCAATAGGTGAGAGTCAAAATCGGTGGGAAGTAGGGTCGAATCCATTCCATCAATCCTCGAAATTTCTGATTATGTATTAGATAGTCAGTTTTTGGAAGACCGCTTACAAGTGACCTAAAAACAGGATTTGGTTCCAGAACTCGCCGAGTTAGTAACTCAATCGTATTGTTCTGAAAAAATGAGCTACTCAAAGAGACCAATTGCCATCGATCGTCGTATGGATATCTAGCAATTTGGGTTGGGCGATCCCCGGCGTTTTTCCAAAGTCGGTTGCAATTGAAAAATAATCCTCCTGTAACAATTCTCGACTGAATCAAATCAAAATAGTCTTTAATCATTTTTTGATCCATTTCCATAAATGATCTGGAATTAATCACTAAATCAAAACTTTGGTTCTTTAAACATTCGACCATTGAAGTCGGCAATATTGAAAAATCTGTGTTACTTTGCTCTAACGTATCGTCGTTATTATCTCGCAAATACTCTGCAACGATCAAACGACTTTTAGGAAACAAGCTTTGTAGATAAAAAGTTTGCAACAAACCTGCATGGGGCAGATCGATAATCGAGATGCGTGATAACGGCAGAAGGGTCTTTAGTTTCGCGGCTAGTCCTCCGTAACCACCACCAATTTCCAATATCAAAATGTTGCTATTCTTTTGTTTCTCAGTTAAAGAGCTAAAAATTTTTGCTGCAAACGAGATGAGAATAAGGTCGTTGATGTTTGCTCTTAACTCTCGGCCAGAGCGACTGATGACTTTCTCGGTAGGAGGATCACCAATTGAATTTTCTAGAAGTCTTTCAATGAGTGGTTCATCTACCTGCAGAGACAACTGGTCATACAGTTCCTGCATTGACATTTTGCTTCGATAATCATCAAGGGTGTCACTTAATGGCTTTGATTCAATACTTCGAAAGCGATCGAGTTGTTTGAGCAATAATTCACTTTCTTCCTTAAATGAATGTTTTTTCCAATACCAAGATGCGCCGTCTCGTCGCAGGTCGTCACGCCAGATCTCATAATTCTTGAGCGCAACTTCAATACTCATAGCCCACAAATACTAGTTATCAAATTTCAGTGGCGCGCTCGGACGGACTTGAACCGCCAACCTTCTGATCCGTAGTCAGATGCTCTATCCATTAAGCTACGAGCGCAATTTTCGTCTTGAAGCCTACTGCCTCACGGTCGCCAAGACTTCGTCCACCAAGGCTTCCATGAATTGCCGTTGCGCTTAAAAAGTTCGTACGCGGCTTCTGCGTTTGTGCGTGGATCAAGAAGTTGCGCGGGTTCGGTAACGCCGATATTTTTCAACCAAGTTTTGTGCACCGAGTAATAAATCTGGAACAACCCGATGCAACAGTCGTTGACACCGCCAACGACATTGGGGCGCATTTTGCTCTCGCGTTGGGCGACGAACAACGCATTCTCTTCATGTTCGTCGGGCCAAACCTCGCGAATCGCAGCAACCACGTCTTTTCGCCTGTAGTTGGTGTCTGGTATCAAAATCACTGGTGTATCGGATGTGCAGATTTGATCGCCAATCAAAATTAAAGTGGATGTTTTGGCGCCGTTCAAGGACAAAAGTTTTTTGAGCGACATTTCATAACGCGCGGCGATTCGAGTCCATGAGTCGTTGGTGCGAGCCTTGTGAAACTCGGTGCAAGAATTCGCACTCACGCTGACCGGTGAGACAAATAAACTGCCCGCCAAAGAACAAATTGCTGCGAAAACAAAGTGGCGGAGAGGGAGGGATTTGAACCCTCGGTCCGGTTTACCCGGACAACGCCTTAGCAGGGCGCCCCATTCGGCCGCTCTGGCACCTCTCCAAAATTTAAAGAACGAGTAACTACTAAATTCATTACCCAAGCGACTTCTCAGTGTAATGGTCAAAGATTGAACCCTCTCGTGGCGGAACGGGAGGGATTCGAACCCCCGGGCCTTTTACAGCCGTCCGCTTTCAAGGCGGATGCGTTTGTCCACTCTGCCACCGTTCCGCTCGTAAACGCTAGCGCGCGATGCGACTTCTTAATTCTGACATCCAGTCATCGGCTTCACGCCAACGAGCATCGGCGTGTTCACGCGCCGAGTGTGCGTGCTCGCCACTTGCCGGATATGAACCAAGAAATTTCACGTCACCTTGTTTGGCGTGCAATTCACGCAGGGCATCAGCCATCAATTCATCTTGAATGTGTCCGTCGGCATACATGATGAAGCAATAGTCGCCCAGGCCGCCACGTTTTGTTGGCCGCGAAAGCAAGACCGACAAATTGATGCGCCGTGCTGCAAATTCTTGCAATATTGATATCAAACTTCCTGGTTCGTCGGCCCGCTGGAACACGACTATTGCAGTTTTGTCATGACCAGTTGCGCTCGGCACGGTGCCTTTGCCAATCAACACGAACCGTGTTTGGTTGCCCTGATGGTCAGCGATGTCTGTTGCAATGACTTCGAGTCCATAAACTTTGGCCGCGTTTTTCGGTGCGATCGCCGCCAATTTTTCGTTGGTATTTGCAGCCACGAGTTGTGCCGCTTCGGCCGTTGAATTTGCCGCACGAATATCAAGTTCGGCAAAATTCTTGCGCAAAAAATTATGACATTGAGCTGTAGCGACCGGAATCGACAAGATTCCCATAAGGTCGGTAGTTGAAACGCCCTTTCGCGCCAACAAGCAGTGCTCTATATCAAGGACAATCTCGCGTTGGATCAAAAGTTCGTAGTCGAACACGAGGGCATCTTGGGTAAAGTTGACTGTGCCTTCGATCGAGTTTTCGATCGGTACAAAGCCGAGATCAACCTCGCCAGACGCAACGGCGTCTAGGACATCTGGCACAGTTCGAAACGCAACTAGTTCGCATTCGGCAAGATCTTTTTGAGTCAGCAACGCCTGCTCGGTAAATGTGCCGGCAGGACCAAAATAAGCAATTCGCTTTGACCGAATACTTTTCACAAATACAAGGTTACGGTCTGCACAAATCGTATTCATGGTCATTTAAAGAACCAGCTTTCGCACTAGCCTGACTGCATGTTCGAGTACGTTGCATTTAATCCATATAACGCAAGCCCTGAGGCAATGGCTAATGAACTGACAAAAAAGTCGAGCGAAGGCTGGGAGGTCGTTTCGATCGTGCCGACCTTCGACGGGCGCTATTGTGCGTTTCTGAGACGCTCAACAACCACGCCGGCAAGCAATAATTCTCAAGAGACTCAAAGCGTCAACGAGCCAGTGGCGACGTCAATCAACAATTCCGCAACTGATGCCCAGAAAAATTCTTCTGTGCCAGCTGCCTGGTATGCCGACCCCTCGGGAAGATTCGAGTTGCGATATTGGAACGGCAAAGAATGGACCGAGCACGTGGCTCGTGCTGGTCAGCAATTCACAGATCCACCGATTGCCTAGATAAATATGCGAGCCACCTCGCTGGGCCACGCCGGAATCTATATCGAGGCGGGTGATTCAAAAATTCTGTGTGACCCGTGGTTCATTCCCGCATTTTTTGGTTCATGGTTTGTTTTCCCAAGAAATGACAATTTGGACTCAGATCTTTTGGCCAAAATAGAGTCACCAACACACCTCTATATATCTCACATTCACGGTGACCACCTAGATGAAGCCTTCTTGGCCGGTCACGTCAGTCGAGATGCGATCGTTTTACTGCCTGACTTTCCGGGTCACGAACTCGAAACCAAGCTAACGCAATTGGGCTTTTCAAGGTTCGTCAAAACCAAAAACGGCGAAGAGACTGCAATCGATGCAAAAACCAAAATTGCAATTCACGTTGAAACTTCGATTACCGATGGTCCCGGTGGCGACTCGGCTCTGGTAGTCAGCGACGACACTGGTCGATTGGTGAATCAAAATGACTGTCGCACAGGCAACCTTGAGGCGTTGCGCAGCCACGGGCCAATCGATCTGCATTGGCTGCAATACAGCGGGGCGATTTGGTATCCGATGGTTTATGAACAGGATCAAACCGAAAAAGAAAAACTTGCGATGGCAAAGACCGAGAGCCAATTTGCACGTGCTCTCAAATATGTCGAGGCTTTAAACGCTCGAGCGGTCGTGCCGTCAGCCGGCCCACCTTGTTTTTTGGATGAAGATTTGTTTCACCTGAACGTGATCACTGGCAATGAGGCATCAATTTTTCCAGATCAGACCAAGTTCATCGAAAGACTCAGATCTATGGGCCGATACGACGACATTTTGGCTGTTCCGGGTAGCGCAATCGAAGTTTCACCCGAGACGATCACCGTTACTTCACCCAAAAACGTTGATGTCTCAAAGATATTTGGTGAAAAAGAAAAATATCTCCGTCAATATCAAGCCGATTGGTCAAAATGGTTGACTGAAGAAAAGACCAGGTGGTCGTCGGCTGAACCGTTTTCGAACGACGAACTATTTGCGACAATTCGGGCTTGGTTCGAACCGTTGTTGGCTCTTGCCCCGGCTCTTCGGGCCGGAATCGGTTCGTGTTGCTTGATTAGAGCCGGAGACGTCGAGATCTTAATTGACTTCAAAACCGGAAGAGTTGAAAAATTCAACCAACAAATATTTGACTTCAGATTTGATATTCCTCGAGAACTTCTTGAAACCATCGTTCGCCAAAAGGCCGTCGACTGGTCTAATTCATTTTTTCTAAGCTGCAGGTTTACGGCATGGCGCTCGGGAGAATTCAACGAATACATCTACAATTTTTTCAAGAGTCTTTCAGTTGAGCGCATGGTGCGCACCGAACACGAAGCAACAACAAGGCTGAACTTCGACAAAAACCTCAGTGACGAAATTGAACTCGGTGGTTATGTAATGCAGCGCAAGTGCCCACATAGAAACGCTGATTTGTCGGTATTTGGCGAAATCAACGGAAACGAATTGACCTGTACGTTGCATGGTTGGCGTTTCGACCTGAACGACGGCCATTGCCTCAATGCCGAAAATCGCCCCCTCAAGGTGCGCAAAAAGTCTGGCTAACTTTTCGCCTTATTCTTGGCCAACAATCGGCAACTCAAACCAAACTGTTGCGCTATATTTCACGCCACTCAAGATCGGTGCACTACGGTGCGGATGGGTTACCAAACTTGGCCAAACGATCATTTCGCCAATTTTCATTTCACGATTCGAGAAATTCTGTCTGGGAAACTCAAGCTCTGCCCCCTGATAGTCATCGTTTAACTTAATGCTGGCCGAAACCTGGGCAACATCGTGGTGCATACGCAACTCTTCTTGTCGACCTACTTCATATTTGATGACAAAGACATCTTGAATGCCGAAATAGTCGACCATCGGCCACTGCGTTTTCAAACTGGGCCAAATGCGTGCTGCAAAATCTAGTTCGACGGCCTTGAACAACTGCGGGCTAATCACAGCGAGAGAAACCTCGTGACCCGGCACGGGGTCGTGAGGGTTCGGTTGAAATGCGCCCGTCAGTTCGGCGGCACGAATCAAAGCGCCACAAAACTCGGGTGTCCAACACGAGAGCGCAAAAATTTCATCAGCAACTTTTCTGATTTCAGATGATGAATCAGTCGCTTCGCGGTAGGCCAAGATTCGTTCAAGATCGGTTGTCATTGTCCTCCGTATTTGCAGTTTCAATTACTCAAAATTCCAAGAGTCTCATTATCGCATTGCTTGAAACGACATTGGTCAAAGTTCGTCACTGATAGCCTTATTAATCGTGAATCCACTTGAGACACCGCGACGAATTTCGCTTGATTTAGACACTTTTTTTGGTGTCGCCCGCAGGCGGTGGTGGGTTGTTCCGCTGACGATGCTGGTTGGTTTGGGTTTGATGTTCTGGCAGGAATCTGACTTGAAGACCGAATCGCGCTATTTCAGCCTGACACGCATGTATGAACCTACCGATGAGGGTGCGCCGTTGACACTTGTCGGCATAAACGCCGATTTGATAAGTCAATTTCCGAGCGAGACCAATCAGTCAGAATTGCTCGAAAGCGATGAGGTGAAGCAACGGGTTCAAGCAAAGTTCGATCGTGAGATCAGCCTCTTGGTCAGACCATTCGACAAAACATTTGCGCTTAATACCGAGACTGATGGGGCGGCAATCACAAAATTCTCGTTCAAACCTTCACGCCGTTTCTCATATGAGTTGACCTGCGTAGAAGCAGACGAAGCAAACTGTGCTGCCGCCTTGGATGCATATGCACAAGAGATGCAATCAATAAGACTCGAAGCAACAAAAGCCGGCTATGCGAATTCGATCAAACTACTCGACGCCCTAATTGCCTCTGGTTCGGAGTTTTCAGCCCAAGATACGTCGCGCCTGAAATTGCAGCGTGCTGCCTTTGACCAGGCAATCTCGTTGGCAAGTGGCGAGATTAAACAGATTTCAGAAAGCAAATATTTCGGTGGTGAAACTATCGAGACTGTGGATCGCAGGTCTTATATTTTCGGGCTTCTTGTTGGCCTGATATTTGGACTTTTGATTTTGGTTCAAATGGTTGTGACCGACTCGAAAATTCGTAGCCCAAAAGCACTAATTGACGCAATTGGCTATGACAAGTATTTGGGTTCGACATCAAGCGATCGCTCCTCGAACTCAATTCAGCTTTTGGCCGCCGCGATTCGCGGGGCATCAAAGAGCGAGATCAACTCAATCAAAGTCGCGACCGTTGGTGCCGAAAATACAGACACAAATTTGCTGAACGAACTTACCAACACCTTGTCGTGCCCAGTGTCGGTAGTTGGCCCCATTAGCCAATTGAAAGCTTCTGACCTTGCACCATCTAGTGGCGCGGTGTTCTTGATTGCAGCGTTCAAAGACTCGGCCGATAATCGCGAAGTCAAACAACTCTGGACAGTTATCGAAAAAGCAGGAAACACAATTTTGGGCACGGCTCTTATCACTCGGTGATGGCTAAAAACCTCAATTCGCGCGCTCGCTTGGCTCTGTTGGCAGAACGCATCGGTCAGACCAAGGGTTTCGTGTCGATCACCGGTGTCGTTCAATTCATTTTGGATGTTTTGGCATGGTCAGCTGCCGCAGCGCTCGCGCTCGTATTGCGGGCTTATTTGCAAGAAGAACAAAACATCAGCGCTGCGGTGCAGGGCATTTTGTATCGGGCATTGCCGATTGTTGCTGTCGTTCAGGCAATAACTGGATATATCGTCGGCATCTATAGGCGCAGATGGCGCTACGGAAGTTTTGATGAGGTCAAGGGTTTGATTCTCTCGGCATTCATCACGACAACAATTTTGCTGACAATTCGGTTCACCGACCGATCCATTGATGCGTTTCCACGTAGTGCGATTGTCACCGGTGGCATTCTTGGTTTATTTTTTACCGCTGCCAGTCGCTACACATGGCGACTGATACGCGAGCAACTTCGCCGACCATCTGAATTGACGGCTAAAAAAATTCTTATTTATGGTGCAGGCGAAGGCGGCATTCAGATTGTCAACACAATGTTGCGCAACCCGAGCTCGACTTATTTGCCGGTCGGCTTTTTGGACGACAACGCCTCAACACATCGTTTGAGCATCTCTGGCGTGCCAGTGTTGGGTGGGAGAGAGTCACTTCAAAAAGCTGCCGCTCGCACAGGAGCGCAGACTCTGTTGATCGCAATACCTTCGGCTGAGTCTGGGGTCGTCAGCGAAATTGCCGACTTGGCGCGTGGTGCAAAACTTGAGGTAAAAATATTGCCAGCGGTTCAAAACCTGGATGAACGCCCGGTCGACACGAGCGACATTCGTGACCTGACGGACGAAGACCTCTTGGGCAGACGACGCGTCAAGATAAACCTTGACGAGATCTCCCAATATTTGCTTAATCGCCGAGTTCTGGTCACCGGAGCCGGAGGCAGCATCGGCAGTGAACTGTGCCGACAACTGGTCAGATTTAATCCCGCCGAAATAATCATGCTCGACCGCGACGAAAGCGCGCTGCATGAAGTGCAACTCTCAATTTATGGACGTGCGTTGTTAGACACACCCCAGACGGTTCTGGCCGACCTTCGTGACGCCAAGGCAATCAACGCTATTTTTGAAACCAGAAAACCCCAAGTTGTGTTTCATGCAGCAGCGCTCAAACACCTGCCTCTTCTTGAGAGATATCCAAATGAGGCCTATCAGACGAACGTGCTTGGCACACTCACGATGCTGAGAGCAGCGCGAAACTCGGGGGTCGAAGTTTTCGTCAACATATCGACCGACAAGGCAGCCAACCCGATCAGCGTGTTGGGCTATTCAAAACGAATCGCAGAACGCCTGACAGCAGACTTCGCTTATGGCTCTGGGCCAGGAAAATACATCTCTGTTCGCTTTGGCAATGTTTTGGGTTCGCGTGGCAGCGTTTTGATGTCGTTCAGAGATCAAATTGCCAAAGGCGGACCACTGACGGTCACCCACCGCGGAGTCACGCGCTATTTCATGACGATTTCAGAGGCGGTTCAATTGGTTATTCAGGCTGGCGCAATAGGTTCGAGTGGTGAAGTACTAGTTCTGGACATGGGCAAGCCAGTCAACATTTACAATGTGGCCGAGCAACTGGTGCGCAATAGTTCAAAGCAGATAAAAATCGAAGTAGTGGGTTTACGAGTTGGAGAAAAGGTCCACGAAGAACTTTTCGGTAACGGCGAAATTGACGAACGTCCGCGCCACCCGCTCATCTCACACGTTTCGGCCAAAGCGATCGACCAAAATAGTCTCGAACCTGCCACCAGCGACGCCCGCGAATATATGATTCGACTTCTCGAAGAGCAATAAGAGCAAACCCCTTACTGCGTCTTTAAGATCTCATCTCGACTTCCAGCCAGACAAGCCACCAAAACAAGCCACAAAAAGTGATTGCCGACGATAAAACTCTCTTGGGTCGAAGCGGCAATCACAAACCAAGTTGCTGCAAAAGTCCATTGCCCGGCGGTGCGTGAAATAACTCGTTCAAGTTGTCGAGCGCCACTCCATAAAATTGCCAAAACCAATAAGCCGGCACCGATTAATCCGCCACCAAGCAATACATCCATAACTGCGCTATGCGACCAGGTGTTTGTCTCCGCGGGAAGGACATAATCGCCTAGTACCTTAAAAAAGTTAGGTGACTGCCATGCAGACATCCAGCCCCAACCCAAAACGATTTTTTCTCTAAATCCGGCGATACTGAATCGCCAAAGCACAGACCTGCCGCTGAAGTCCAGGTTATTTTTCAAAAATTTTGATAAAACTTCATGAAAACGAAAGCTAAACCATGTAAACAAAATCATTACAAAAATAAAGCTTGGGTAGATCATTTGAAGTAATTGGGTCTTGCTGAAATTTTTTTGGCGACTTTGAAACCAACGTACGCCCGTCCAAAATGCCCAGACGACAGCAAAAACACAAATCCCTGCTAACGAAGTCGAAGATTTGCTTCTAATCAAAAGACCAAGATTAAGCAAAACCACGTCTGACAACACAAGCACCACAACAAACCAATTTCTCGGTTTTCGCACAATGAATATCCATATGAGCGCACTCGCAGCGAGCAAACCCAAAGCCGCGGGTGGGGCAAGCGAGTTGCGATTGAAGTAAATGCCGATCCAATAATTCTCATCAAGATTGACCGCGCCCGACCAGTTGCTGCGTACCGCATACCACGAAACCAACAAACCTGGCTGCATTGCCACCAAGAAAAGCGTGAGTTGTTGCAACAAAGTGAAGCTTTGCGCCAGATATAGACCAGCCAAGCAAGTTACGGTCAGGGTCACTGATTCGACAAGGGTAAAACTGCTGAAAGTTGACCAAAAGGTTGAGAGAAACATCCAACCGCAAAAAGCCAGCAACACGCCAACTGGGCCCTTCAGAGCACTCTTCGAAATGCCACGACGAAATAGAAGTACGATCGCAGGCAATTGAATCAGCAGATATGTCGAAAATTTGGTTACGCCAATAATCGATGAGTTGACTTGTCCACTCGCCTCCCAAATTTTGAGAACCGGACCTTGGGTGAGCATTCCAAGCAGGACCACGACGTATAAATATTCGACCCACCTAACAATCAGACGGGGCTTTGCGAAAAGCGTTTGCACTGCACAACAATCTACCCGAGCCCCAATCAGCACGATTGAGCGCGTCGCAGCTGAGCTGAACGATTTCGGTAGAATACAAACGTGACTACCACCAGTAATGAAGAGTATGAACTCTTAATTTCTGAGCTTTTCGCCGAAGCCCACGGCCTGCGAATGAAATACGAAGAATTCAGTCAATATACGGAAGCCAAAATTGCTGAATTTGTTCTCGAGCGCAAACCTATGGCTACTCAGATCGAGCAGTTGGCCCGAGACTTGGCAGTTACCAATGCTCAACGTGCACAGATTCACGCTGACTTGGTCGAACTCACGGCCCGCATCGACAAACTGACGGCACAACGCGATAATGCGCGCAAAAGAATTGAACGCCTCGAATCAGCCAGGTCTTATCGCATCGCCAAAAAACTGCGCGGGATTATTCCGAAATTCTTGCAGGGCGATTAACTTAATGGCGGTTCGGCAATATCCGGTGATCATCACCGTTCGCGACCGACTTACGTGTTTGCGGCAACTCCTCAAATGGCTCGAAAAGATGGGGCAGAACGAAGTTTGGTTGTGTGACAACGACAGCACATTTCCGCCCATGGTTGAGTTTCTCAAGACGACCAAACACAATGTCGTGTACAACAAATTCAATCTTGGCCACCGAGCACCGTGGCTGAGCGGACTTGTACCCCAATTGGGAAGCGAGCGATATTTCATCATTTCTGATCCCGATGTTGTGCCCGACTCAGACACTCCGGACGATGTCTTTGAGGTGTTCGAACATATGTTGCACTCAAACCCATCAATCGACAAGGTCGGATTTTCGTTGCGAATCGATGATTTGCCCGATCATTTTGCCCACAAATCAGACGTCATAACTTGGGAAAAACAGTTTTGGCAAAATGTGTATTGGCCGGGCTTTTACAAAGCACCAATAGACACGACTTTTGCGATGTATCGACCAGGAAGTGGTCATCAAAATGGCAATTCTTTGCGAAGTGGGCCACCATATACGGCTCGACACCTGCCTTGGTATCAAGATTTTGGCAAACTTTCAGATGAAGACAGCTATTACATCGAACACAGCGATCATCTGATAACAAACTGGAACACCGACAAACTACCTGCGACAGTTAGAGCACAACTGACGAAGCTTCGCGCCCAACAAAGTGCCAACGAATAGAAAATCTCATGGAAAACAGCGCAATCTCGGTTAATTCGCTTTCTAAGAATTTTCGGTTGTATCACGAACGTAATCGCTACATCAAAGCAGCGATGTTGCGCGGGCGTCGAGCAAAATATGAGGAATTCTGGGCGTTGAAAGACGTGTCATTTGAAGTGGCCCATGGTGCAACTCTTGGAATAATCGGCTCGAACGGTTCTGGCAAGACAACCATGTTGAAATGTTTGACGGGAATCTACACCCCTGAATATGGAACGATAAAAGTCGACGGCAAACTCGCCGCGCTGCTCGAATTGGGTGCCGGATTTCATCCGGAACTAACTGGTGCCGAAAATATTTTTCTGAACGGCTCGATACTCGGCATGTCGAAGCGAGATATTCAAAAAAAATTCGAAAGTATTGTCGAATTTGCAGGTCTCGAAAAGTTCATCGACACACCAGTCAAAAACTTTTCATCTGGAATGGTTGTTCGACTTGGTTTCTCAATCGCATCTCATGTCGAGCCTGAAATTTTGTTGATCGACGAAATATTGTCCGTCGGTGATCAAGATTTTCAAAAAAAGAGCAGCGAAAAAATCGAAGAATTCCGACGAGAAGGTCGCACGATCGTCGTTGTCAGCCACAACTTGGGACTAGTTCAACAATTGTGCAAAGAGGTGATATGGCTCGACAAGGGTCAAATTCGCCGGTCTGGCCCTGCTGCCGAAATAATCGCGGCGTACACGGGTGGAAATTCCATCAAGCAGAATGAATCAGCTTCGTTCGCGACCAATCGGTGGGGAACAGGTGATGCGAGAATCAATTCAATTGAACTTTTGGGACCAGATCGTTCGACTACTCACCTACTTAAATCGAATTCATCGGCACAAATTCGAATTCAAATCTCGGCTCATGCGCGAATAGATTCGCCGATCTTGCGATTGCAGATCAAAAGTTTGAATGGCGATGTCGTCTGGGCTACGTCGACTCAGCGCGATGTCAGCACGATTCGCGTTCTAGACGGTGCCGCTACAGCGACATTGAACATCGAATCGGTCAATTTGCTTGAAGGCACCTATTTCATATCTTCGTCCATAACCGACGCCACCAGCACGACCGAATTTGATCATTGCGAGAACATTCTGAAATTTGACGTGCAAAAAACGAACGTCTTCGACGAGGGAATTGTCGCTATTAATTCAGTTTGGAATCTTGAGCGACAGCATCGCTAGAGAGACCTACAACTCTTCGGCAAGTCTTCGCTTGAGTTTGTTGAATGTAGCAAGCCCCACAAGAACTGAAATAAAGGCAGAAATAAATAAAGCCAGCACATCTCTAGTATGCGGTGCTGTGCCGTGATAGGTGGTCGCACGAAATGCTCTTATGAAGACCGCGGTCGGGTTCCAATGCAAAATTTCTTTCAGTATTGCAGGAACTTTGCCTTCGACAATTTTCGGGTCATATATGACAGGCGTTGCGAAAAACCACAACTGATTGATGATCGTCCACAAGTAGGGCAAATCGCGAAAGAAAACTGCGCTCACGCTCAAAACGAGCGCGATACCGCCCGCAAAACATGCCATAAGCACCATCAACAGCAAAGTCACTGGCAACCACGGAATAATTGAACTACCGGCAATCAGCAATATCAAACAAACCAAACTCATTTCAATGGAGAATTGCACGAAACAGAAAAGCACTTGCGAGATAACGAGACTTTCTCTGGCAAACGCAACTTTTCGCACCAGGTTGGTATTGCTCAGAATCGATTGAAGACCGACGTTGCAAATCAGTGCAAAAAACCCCCACGGGATGATTCCAGTCAGCAGATACAAGCCGTAAGTCGAAACGCCCGACGGATCACCAATTGGTGCCTTTGCACCGAAAAGCAAACCAAAAACGAATGTGTAAATCGCCATTTGTGCAAGCGGATTAAGCAACGACCATGACCAGCCCAAAATCGAGCGTCGATATTTGCTGCGAAGTTCACGCAATGTTAGGTTCCACAACAGATTGCGCGAAGCGACAATGTCTTTGATCTGTTGCATCAGTTTCCAATTTACCATCGCAATGCTGAGGTAGAATTGACTCTCAAGCCCATGGATAGCGACTCACCTGTTTCTTCTGAAACTTCGCAACAAGAAATTTTGCTCGAACTTGCGCAAGTCAAACATGACTTGCAACTGGCCGAAGGCAAAATAATGCAGCTCGAACTTGCCCTGCTTCAATCTCGTGATTTTGCAATCGGCGCAGCCGCTGAAGCCAGCGAGACACCGATTGTTCGTGCAATGTATGTCGAATCTGAGAGAAAACTCGGCGATGCAAACGAACACATTAAAAATCATCTCGAC
>CAYOVI010000007.1:0-6232 GCA_964407365.1 uncultured Ferrithrix sp. | reverse complement strand
CGAATCTGAGAGAAAACTCGGCGATGCAAACGAACACATTAAAAATCATCTCGACCACATAGTGCGACTCGAAAAGGCCCTAACAGACCTTTTGAAAATCGACAAATCCAACATTGAATTGCGGGCCCAGATTAAAGCACTACATGATTCGATGGCTTGGCGGCTTGGCCGAACTTTGCTGTTGCCGATCAGAATCATCAAGCGCATATTGAAATAGTGCCGATGAGGCCGCTCTTTAGCATCGTCACTCCGGTATTTAATCCCCCACACGATGCGTTCGAGCAATGCATCAAGTCTGTTTTATCGCAAACCAACTATGACTGGCAGTGGTGTCTTGTCGACGACAAGTCAACTGATGATTATGTAGCCAAACGATTAAGAGAACTACAGGTGTTAGACAAACGAATCG
Source organism: uncultured Ferrithrix sp. (assembly GCA_964407365.1). Taxonomy (GTDB): domain Bacteria; phylum Actinomycetota; class Acidimicrobiia; order Acidimicrobiales; family Ilumatobacteraceae; genus BACL27. The sequence continues at coordinate 5,823 of CAYOVI010000007.1, read as the reverse complement.
TCGTTTATTTTCGCTCAGAAAATGGTGGCATCGTGGAGGCGAGCAATGATGCTCTGTCACTGGCCAGTGGCGAATTCGTTGTTTTGCTTGACAACGATGATGAATTGCACCCCGAGGCGCTCGCCGATGTTGCAAGCGAGTTGGTGCGCAACCCACAACTTGACTACATATACACCGATGAAGACAAAATCAGCGTAGATGGCATGCACTATGACGAGTTCAAAAAACCAAAATGGTCACCCGAACGCCTGTTGGCCCACAATTATTGCTCGCATCTTTCGGTGATTCGTCGCGAGATTGTCAACAGAGTTGGTCGGTTTCGGCGTGGATTTGACGGCTCGCAGGACTATGACTTGATCTTGCGAGTCATCGAAAAAACTTCAAGAATCGCCCATATTCCCAAGGTTCTCTATCACTGGAGGTCGGTGCCAGGGTCGGTTTCGATCGCCTCAAATGAAAAACCTTACGCATTTATAAGCGCCACCAAAGCGATTTCAGAGCACCTCTCCCGAAAAAACATCGATGCCGAGGTGATCGAAGTCGCCCCATATGCATTGTCTCGTGTGAAGCGAAAATTGAAACAAACACCCTTGGTCAGCATCATCATCCCGACATGTGGCACCATAAAACCTCTGTTCGGTGTCGAGACTTGTTTGGTGGTCAACGCGGTAGAGAGTATCGAGCGAAAAACTAGTTATAAAAATTTTGAAATCATCATCGTTGCTGATTCTCATACGCCACAAAGCGTGCTCGACGATCTAAAGCGAATTAGCCCTGCGCGGCTCAAAGTCGTGAACTATGAAAAAAAATTCAACTTTTCTGATAAGTGCAACCTCGGTGTAGTCAACAGCGACGGACCATTTTTCGTGCTGTTGAACGACGATACCGAAGTGATCAGTGAAGACTGGTTAGATGTTATGTTGGGTCATCTGCAAGAACCAGACGTCGCTGCTGTCGGACCGATGTTGCTTCTTGAGGACGGCCGCATACAAAGTGCTGGTCATTCTCACACTTCTTACCCCCACAATTTCTATAACGGAAGATCAATAAAAGAACTGGGCGAACTTGGCATTCTCAAGGTCGCGCGAGAATGCACCGGTGTGACAGCAGCCTGCATGATGGTCAGACGAAACTCGTATTTCGAGGTGGGTGGACTAAGCAAGACATTTCCGCTTTCGTTCAACGACGTAGATTTGGCGTTCAAATTTTTGGATCGTGGATATCGAATCATTTGGACTCCATTTGTGAGACTCTTTCACTTTGAAACCGCGTCGCGAGCAAATGTCTCAACGCCAGAAGAGCTCGAACTGATCACAAATCGTTGGGGCCAGAGAATTTTCAACGACGAATACTGTCGCATCGAATAAGTTTTGTGGGCGAGGGGGGACTTGAACCCCCACGTCCTTGCGAACACTGGCACCTGAAGCCAGCGCGTCTGCCATTTCGCCACTCGCCCGAGTGGACTATTGACGCTAACAGTTATGCACTAACGCGAGGCGTAGAATTGACGCATGTTTGCTCGCGCATATGACTCTGCGATCAGGCCGATTGCCCTTGGTCGTGAGTTGCTCGCGCTGATCGACTCAATGGATGACAAAAGCCCAGTTGGCTCGCATTTCGTGGTCAAATTGAACGCCGCAGACCATGAGGCCTTTGCTGATATCGAAAAACATTTGACTCGCGAGTTAGCCGAGGCCGCGACGCAGTTTTCGGAGCAAAACAATCTGGTTCACGATGCCCCGATTTCGGTGGTATTGCGGGTGGACGACTCGGTCAAAACAGGGGAATTCTCGATTGTTAGCGAGAATGAAGCAGATCAAAAAATTGGGGCGACGACTTTAAATGAAATAGTTGTTGCCGAAAAACCTGACGTTTCTGCGACCCAAGGATTGGTTGAAGCGGTACTCGTATTGAAAAATGGAGAGAGAATCGTTTTAGAAGGTGACTCGTTGAAAATCGGACGCCAGGCAACTTGTCGGGTCAGATTCGACGACAGCAATGTCAGCCGCGAGCACGCCCAGATGCGTCGCACTGGAGAGGGCTGGAAAATCCTGGATTTAAATAGCACGAATGGCACAAAGATCAACGGTGTGAAAATTTTGGAAGAAAAACTTCTTGTTAACGGCGACGAAATTGGCTTTGGCACCTCGGGGGCGAAGTTCGAGATTTCATGATTTTTAGACCGATGCAAAGTTCAAAAACCTGATGCCAGTCAAGTGGGGTGCGGCGAGCGACACCGGTGCACTGCGTCTGCAAAACGAAGATGCGTTCTTGGCTGAAGAGAACATCTTCGTTGTTGCCGACGGCATGGGCGGACATAACGCAGGTGAAGTTGCCAGCGCAATGGCAACCACGATGCTGGGTCAAGCCCAGAAATCTGGAATTGCAGATGCGACGCAACTGGCCAAAATAATTGAACAAATCAACCATTCGATTTATCAGGCATCGGCAGACCAAACGGATCAACGCGGCATGGGCACAACGGTGACCGTGTTGGCAATGACAACTAGCAAAGACTCGAGCGAACTTTCGGCCACGGTGGCCAATATTGGCGACTCGCGCACATATCTGTTGCGCGAGGGTGAATTTCGACAAGTGACGATCGACCACTCTTATGTTCAAGATCTAGTCAGCCAGGGTTTGATCACCCGAGAAGAGGCCCGCACGCACGCACGACGCAACATCGTGACCCGAGCTCTGGGTATCGAGCCCACGGTGGCGGTAGACACCTGGACTCTTCCATTGATCGATGGCGATCGATTTGTTCTCTGTAGTGACGGCTTGGTAGACGAAGTTACCGACGAGAAGATCAAAGAATGTGTCGCCCAGAAAATCGAACCTCAAAAAATTGCAGACCAACTCGTGTCAATTGCCAATTCCAACGGCGGTCGTGACAACATCACCGTGATTGTCGTTGACGTTGTAACAAACAAAAAGACTCATTCGATAATCTCATCTCTCAACCCAATTACTTCGGGTACCAAGAAACCGTTGGTCAAAAAACTCGCAATGGTTGCAGCTGTCGCCATTGTGCTGGTTGGCTCGATAGCCCTTTTGAGCTCGTATTTGCGAAGTGGATATTTTGTCGCGTTCGAAAATAAAGAGCCAAATGCCCGCGTTCTTGTCTATCGAGGCAAAAATTTCTTGTGGATTAGCCCCACCATTGAGGCCGACAGCACGCTGACTCGCGGTGATCTGAGCACGGGATTATCAAAAGAAATCTCGGCTCGCCCTTCTTTTTCATCTTCAATTGACGCCCGGGACTATGTAAATCAGGTTCGCGACGTCGTCGAGCAGGTCGTGCCATGAGCGAAAACAAGCGTGCAATCATCAACGATAGGTATGAAATCGGCAAACGAATCGGACGTGGGGGCATGGCCGAAATTTTTCAAGCAAGAGACATTTTGCTCGACCGCCCAGTTGCGATAAAGGTGTTGTTTCCAGAGTTTGCAACAGACCCGGCATTTGTCGAACGATTTCGTCGCGAAGCGCAAGCCGCCGCAAACCTGAATCATCCAAACATTGTCGGCGTATATGACTGGGGCAAGGTCAACAACACTTATTACATAGCGATGGAATACGTCAATGGTCGCACGTTGGCAGATATTTTGAAGCAGAGTGGCACCCTGACCCCAATGCAAGTGTGCGATGTGATGAGCGAGGTTGCGTCTGCTCTTGTTTCGGCACATCAAAGCGGGGTTGTGCACCGAGATATCAAACCTGGAAACATTTTGGTCAGCAACACAGGTCAAGTCAAAGTTGCCGACTTTGGAATTGCCCGAGCACTTGGTGCAGGTGTCGAAAAGAGTTTGACTCAAACCGGTGCGGTGATGGGCACAGCTACATATTTTTCTCCAGAGCAAGCACAAGGTGCGTCCACTGATCAAAGAAGCGACATTTATTCACTCGGTGTGGTGATGTATGAAATGCTGAGTGGGGCCGCGCCGTTCACCGGTGAAAACGCCGTGGCAATCGCATATAAGCAGGTTCACGAGCAGCCAATTCCGCTAGATGAAAGAGTTTTGTCCACACCCCCAGAAATCGTTGCAATTGTCCAAAAATGCATGCAAAAGGCCCCAGACGACAGATACTCCGACGCTGCACAGGTGCGCGACGAATTGCGGCGATTCATCGAAGGCATGCCCGTGTTGGCGATGTCTGAACTGTCTGAGACAAAACAGGCAACCCAGTCATTGCCACAGACAGACTTGAGTGCCACGACTGCGATAGATGCACAAAATGCCCCCACTGAACTTTTGCCAAAGACACTTTCAACATCATCGACGTCGTCAAAGAAAAATAATTATCCTCCGTATGACGAAAAATCACCCCAACGCACCGCAGTGTTTGTGTTTGGCGCGTTGTTGTCAGCAATTGTTTTGCTGGCTGGCGGATTGTTTTTGTATCAGACCCTTACGCGTGGTTCAGCCAATGCCTCAATAACAGTGCCCGACGTCAGAGATCTAACGGTCAAACAAGCCAGCGAACTACTGCTCGCATCGGGTTTCACGCCTATTCCATATGCGGCAACCAAAGACGGGGTCGGCAACGACATCGTTTATGCCCAAGATCCACCGCCTAGTGTGCTCGCGCGCTCGGGTGACCGAATCACGATCACCTATAACCCCGCGAGCACCCCGGTTGCAGTGCCATTGGTGCGTGGATTGACAGTGAAAGAAGCTACCGCACTGCTTGCCCCACTCGGTCTGACACTGTCGATCAAAGAAGTGGTCAATGATCCGAAAGTTCCCGAAAATCAGATCATGTCCCAAGAGCCAAAAGTTGATACTCAAGTTCGATCTGGTTCAGCTGTAGTTGTCATTGTTTCGGGTGGACTTGGTCAAACCACCGTGCCAAACGTGCAGGGTCAAGTCGCCAATGCGGCTCAACAACTTTTGCAATCTTCCCCATACAACTTTGTCGTCACTTTGGCAAGCGAGGCCAACTCGACGATCGAACAAGGCCGAGTTATTCGCACCGAACCTGCGATCGGTGCGCAAAGCCCTGCTGGTTCGGCCATAACAATTTTTGTTTCGTCAGGTGGAGGCAAAGTAACCGTACCCCAGGTTGAAGGTCAGACCGAGGCCGATGCGCGCACTTTATTGGCCAATGCCGGACTAACACCAGATGTGAAATATCAAGATGTGCCTGCAAATGATGCCAACATCGGAAAAGTGATTTCGCAAGGCACCGACGCCGGCACTTTGGTTGAGCCAGGCTTCATCATTCGACTTACTATCGGTCGTTCGGTCGCACCGTAAAGCTATTTTTTACAGCGCGACAAAAAATTTTTCAACATCTCATGGCCGTGATCGGTAAGCACGCTCTCCGGATGAAATTGCACGCCCTCAATCTCAAGTTCGCGATGACGCACACCCATGATCATGCCATCAATCGTTGATGCGGTAATTACCAACTCATCTGGAAGCGAACTTGGCTCGATGACAAGAGAGTGGTACCGGGTTGCCTGAATAGGTGAAGCCATGTTTGAAAAAACACCCACACCAGTGTGATTGATATCAGATGTCTTACCATGGGCAATTTCGGGGGCACGAAGAATTTTGGCGCCAAATACGTGACCGATGGCTTGGTGACCAAGACAAACACCCAGGATCGGTGACTTTCCGGCAAAACCCCTGATTGCATCGCACAGAATGCCAGCACATTGGGGCTCACCAGGGCCAGGAGACAACAAAACCCCGTCAGGCTTCATCGCTAGGGCTTGGTCAACTGTAATTTGATCATTGCGCACCACCACTGGTTGCGCGCCAAGTTCCCCCAGATATTGCACAAGGTTGTAGACAAAACTGTCATAGTTATCGA
>CAYOVI010000006.1:31456-36824 GCA_964407365.1 uncultured Ferrithrix sp. | reverse complement strand
CAGTTGCGGTCATCGAAACCCCCCGAACTCGAGTTTTTGCTCCTCGTGCGGTGCGGTTTTAGACCTGCCAGACGAGCGCACCGTCGTGATCGCCCAGGTCGACCCGATGCAAGATCTGCCAGGCTCGAGCGACAATGCCACAATTCGCATGGGCGAGATAGGCGAGCACGCAGTTTTGGTGATCAGATCAGGGGATCTGCTTGGCAGCCGCTTCACCCTGAGCAAAGACATAACCCAAATCGGGCGGCATCAAGACAGCGATATTTTGCTTGACGACATCACAGTCTCACGTCGACACGCTGAGATCGTCAAAACCTCCAAGAATTTGATCGTCAGAGACCTTGGTTCGCTAAACGGCACATATGTCAATCAATCTCGAGCCGATGAAATGGCGCTGAAACATGGCGACGAGCTTCAAGTCGGTAAATATCGAATGGTCTTGTTTAGCAAAGCCGATATTTTGTCATGACGAAATATAGGTTCAATTGAAATGAGCACCGCCCGCAACTATCTGTCGATTGGCGAAGTCTTGGCGCTTTTGCTTGAAGAGTTTCCAGACATCACGATCTCAAAGATTCGATTTCTCGAGAGCCAGGGTTTGATCGAACCAGAGCGCTCTGCTTCTGGCTATAGAAAGTTTTCCCAAGCCGAGGTTGACCGGCTCAAATTCATATTGCGCGAGCAAAGAGAAAATTATCTCCCGTTAAAAGTCATTCGCACCAGGCTTGAAGGCGACACCAGCGATGGCATGCTGCGCGAAGACGAAATCACCGCGCCACGAGGTTTGGGTCACATCCCGGCGCCACGTGGTCAGGGTCACCCGGCTGGCGCCAAGAAGCTATCGAAGGCACCAGAGATCAGTGTGCAAGGTTCGAACATCTCTCCGCTGAAATCAGGTGGCAAGTCGAACGAGCCAGCCTCTTATAACCGAGATGAAGTTCTGCAGGCAGCTGAAATATCCGAAAAGACTCTCGGCGAGCTTGAACGATTTGGCATCGTCAGATCTCGTCGCGTCGGTTCTACGCAGTTATACGACGAATTTGATTTGCAAATTCTGCAGGCTGCAGCCAGGTTCATCGAACTTGGCATCGAGACACGTCACCTGAAATCTTGGCGATCAGCCGCTGACCAAGAAGTTTCTCTATTCGAGAGTCGAGTTGTGCCGTTGATGCGTCAGCGCAACCCTGAGGCTCGCCAGCAAGCATTGCAGATGTTCGCCGAACTTGTCGAACAAGGGGCCAAACTTCGTGCTGCTTTGATCGCGGCTCAGGCACGCGACCATATTGAGCCCCGATGATTGAGATGCGTTTAGAGGGCATTCGCCTTGAGATTCCGCAAAATACTCCGGTGTTGATGTTGCGAGAGCAAAATGGTGCCAGAAGAATCATGCCCATTTACATTGGCGCTCCTGAGGCTTCGGCAATTCATTATGCTCTCGAGGGCCTGAAGCCCGATCGACCCTTGACCCATGACTTGCTGATCAATGTTGTCGAAGGTCTTGATGCCAAGCCAGTCAAACTCGTGATCACAAAAGTCGAAGACAACACATATTTCGCCGACTTGCACCTTTTGCAACACGGAAAAGTTCTGGAGATTAGCTGTCGACCTTCAGATGGGGTGGCGGTTGCGGTGCGATGTGGAATACCCATCTTTGCCGAGGAGGTTTTGCTAGATGCGGTGGGCAAGGTTTTGCCATCTAGCCCTCCCGATAATGCCGAGGAGATAATTGACGATTTTCGCGATTTTATTGACTCAATTAAGCCCGAGGATTTTCAAAGTTGAGCCTTTTTATCGTCGATTGGAGCCGTAGCCTGACTCTCGGGTGTTGAGGTCTCAACTGGGGAGTTGCAATGGCTAAGCAAAGTTTTAGCGGCAGTCAGGCTGCGCAAATTGTGGGCATCACTTATCGTCAGCTCGACTATTGGGCGAGAACAAATCTGATCAGACCGTCGCTTAGCGACGCCAAGGGCAGCGGCACGAGAAGAAGCTATGAATATCGCGACCTTCTTGAATTGAGAGTGATCAAACAATTGCTCGATGCAGGCATCAAACTTGAGTCGGTGCGAGAGGTTTTCAATTATTTGCGATCTCATGTCGACACCGAGATTGCATCGGCCCACATCGTTATCAGCGGAAAAGCCGTGATTTTGTGTCAGGGTGATCAATTGGTAGATGTGGTACGTAACGGTCAAGGTGTACTTAATGTTTTGCCCCTGGCAAATATCAAGTCAGATGTTGACGCGATGATCGTGACCATTGCCAACAAGGCCCCGACAAAGGTTTCACAGCAAACAGCAATCAGCGGCTCGGCCAAGTCTGCGATGGTTTAAGAAATGAACTCAGCTCAAGTTGCCTCTGCGATTTCACAGCCACTTAGTTCTCTTGGGGCCAAGTACATGCTCGATGCCGAGACGATGGCCCATGGTGCGTCAGCCGGCTATCCAAATGGGTTTGCATATTATGTTGCGGGTCGCGGGGGAGTTCTCGGTGACGTTGACAGCGACGTTGTTTATTCGGCTTTCATGTTTTTTGAGCGCTCGCTGATCGACAAATTATGGAAGGCCGGTGTAGCAGTCGAAGGTGCGCGAGCAGCAGGCAAGCGATATATGCAGAGTTGCGATGACTGGGGTCGCAAACACATGTCGACGATCGAGAATCTAGATCTATTCATCGCTCCGGCGGAAAAATTAATTTCAAATGTCGATTCATCAGGGCTTTCGCTTTTTGCTGGTTTGCGTGCCGAGCCGTTGCCTCAAGATGCTCCGGCTCGTGCATATCGATTGGTGACTTTGCTTCGAGAACTTCGAGGTTGCGTTCATATCGCAGCCTGCGTCACCCATGGTTTGAGTGGTCTTCAAGCGTCGTTGCTTTCATCGGGTGAAGGCTTGACAAAGCTTCATGGTTGGGCACCGCCATACCCAGATGTTTCACACTTGAGCCAAGCACGTGAGGCCGCAGAAAAAGCCACCAACGATGCAATGGCCCGTCTCATTGCGATGCACCTAACCGATGTCGAAATGAATCAACTCGCTGATCAAACAGCTCGCATCTCGTCGGCAACCTCAGCCTAAAAATTTTTGTTCACTCACCGCACTTTGTTGGAAGTGGCGAAGCATCAGAAAGTTTGAGAATCAAACCCATATCGTCTTTGAAAGCGACAGATGAAAACTGCTCGAATTTGCCTAATTCCGTGTTATTCTCGTCGCGATCATAATAAAACCAAGTAACACATTCATTGCGCAGTGCGTTGTAGGTTTCATCTGTCGGCGACTGGGCAAATTTGAACTGAATCGGGAAGCGCGATTGAATCCCTTGCATTTCGGTTACCGCCGACGAGGCAAAATTTCTTATGCCAGTCATCGCTGCAAGCAGGGCATAGTCAGAGGTCGAGTTGCTGGCAATAACGTCAGCTTTCGAGAGATTGTGTGACATAAAGTCTGCGGCTGGTTTGAGTTCTTCGTAGCGAGATTTGACATCTTCGCTGTTGTTATCGACCCATCCAATTTGGTCGTAGATTCGATTCCTTTGAACTTCTCTAAACGAATGCGCTACATACGAGCCCACTGGAACAGCTAGACAGGTCGCTGCGATAAACAATTTTGTGGTTGCTGGTGTACTTGAGACACGTCGCCAAAAAAATAGAACGACTGACGCCAAAATGATGCCAAATATTGGCAACAACGAGGCGATGAAAACTGGTTTCCAATTTTCTACGAAACGGTAATTCAATTCGTGAAGTCGATAGCTCGAAATGGCTCCACTAGATAGACCAATGATCAACGCCAAGGCCAGTTGAGGCCTGTTCAATCGGCTCTTAGGTAGAAAATTCTCAAAGCTGAGAGCCGAATTTATTCCAATCACCAAAGTGAAACACACGAGAAACGGTACGAGCATATAAGTGTTGGCCACAGAGAGTTCAAATTCGATCAGCAATGCACAACTGAGACTTGTCAAAGAAATTCCAAGCAGAGTCTGCATGAATGCGCTTTGGCGAAGCGCAGTCAGATTTAGATTCAGCAGCGGTCCGATCAATCTGATGACCACGAAAACAAAAATATCCAGAATCAAAACCCCAGTGACAATGCCGAACATCTTTTCGGTAAACCCAATTTCGTATTCAAAATAAGACTGTGCAAATTCAGGTTTTGGTTTTATGAAAATTAGATAAAGTGCCAACGAAATTGCCGCGGCAACAAACGTTGCGGCGAATATCTTGCCCATTGGGTTAACGTTCTGCTTGACGATTCGCGAAGCACAAGTCACCACGATGAGTCCGACAAATATTGGTACTGCAATCGTCAATTTCGTCATGACGATAAGCGTCAAAAAGCTCGAAAAAATCACAAGTATCGATGAAGACTCAGTTGAAAAATACTCGTCTAAAAGAAAGACAATTATGACTAACCAATACAGCGCGATCATTTGGCTGAAACTCGCAAGACTTAGCAGTGCACTTGGTGCTCCAATTAGCGATGGGGTAGTGGTGAGAACTAATACGACAAAGATGGCGAATTGGGGCTTGATTCGGCGCAATACGACAACATACAAGAGTGCTGCGACGCCAGTCGCGACAACAATCGCGCCAAACTGGGTCGTTACGACCCAATCTGAGATGTGAGCTCGTTGGGTGTAGGCGCCTGCCCAAGCATCATGAAACCAGTAGTAGGCGTATTTGATATTTGACAAAAATATGTTGTCGAAGGGGCCATATTTGATCAAGGCCTTGCTGCTTGCTTCAAATATGACCCCATCCCAGCCACTCACATAGTCGATGGTTGATCTCTGTCCAAAAATTTCGAACTCGACCAGTGATGCGAGTCGCATTGAGATGGCCAATACGGCTACCCCTAAAGCCGTCAAAGAAATAAGTCTTTTGGCAGATGGATTGGCGGTTTCCAACCGATTCAGAAATGCGCCACCCACAAAGAGCAATAAAACGGCCGACCAAAGGTAATAGCGGTCAGCGCTCATCAAGACCATTGAGATTGCGAGCACCCCGAGTGTTGAAGAGACTGGCGTTGGTTCGACTTCTATCCGAATACCTGCGCGGCGATTGTTGATAATGAATACTCCTACAAGCACAGCAAAGATGAGCAGATTTGCAAATGGCTGTAGCGATGAGTTTTTCAAAAGTAGTTGAGCAACGGTGCTTATTACTGAACCAATTGCAACACCAAGGCCAAAGAGCTCAAAGATGAAATATTTGCTTTTGCGAGAAAGCAAAATCCAAATTATTGAACCACTTATCAAATCAATTGCAAGGGTGCCAATTAGCTGCGCCGAGTCGGCGAATGAAACTTCGTGACTTGTCAAAAACAAAAAAATCGACAAGAGCAGCAATGTCAATTGGCCCAGACCATTCTTGACA
>CAYOVI010000006.1:0-31446 GCA_964407365.1 uncultured Ferrithrix sp. | reverse complement strand
GCTCGCATCTCGTCGGCAACCTCAGCCTAAAAAATAAGCTTTAAGCAAGTTTTATTCGATGGTGCCGTAAGAACCGGCTTTGCCAGTTGCGCTTTGGGCTAGGGCAATTGCGACTGACTCTTGCAAATCGTGGGTGAATTCGTCAATTTTGTCATGATGAATTGCGTTCACCGTGCAGTGCAGCGAGTCGGGGGGTGTTTGGCGATCGACATACCATCCGCGATTCGTCAACTCGTCGGCTACGCCAAAAATATTCAAAGAGTCCGGAGATCGCGCCCCAAAACTAAGCAGGGTCGCTTGAGGTTCTGCGCGCAAAATCAACTCGGGTATTTGTCGAATCTCGCTGGCTAATTGCAAAGTTGCTTGACGGGCTTTCTGCGTGAGATTCAGATAACCGTCGTCACCGAGATAGTGCATCACGGCCCAGGCACTTGCCATTGATCCACCAGATTTAGTTCCAAGCACGCCAGACGAGCCATACAAACCTCCGAGCCAATCATCGGTCACGAAGCCTTGAAATGAGCGCAGGTGCTTAGAGGCATACATGATCACCGAGGCACCCTTTGAGGTGTATCCGAATTTGTGCAAGTCCACCGAAATCGAGCTGACACCTGGCACCTGCAAATTCCATGGTGGAATTGATTCGCCTAGCCGCGACAGATAGGCGAGCGTGACCCCACCCATGCAGGCATCGACGTGGCAATTGATTTCGCAATCAATGGCAATTTGGGCAATGGCCCCAATGTCGTCGATCACGCCCTGGGGATATTGCGGCGCCGAGCCAACTATCAAGACCGTGTTTTGATCGACAACATTTTTCATTGCCTTGACATCGGCTCTCCAATCTGGGCCGACTTCGACCCGTCGCACCTCGACCCCGAAATATGCGCCAGCCTTGGCAAAAGCCGCGTGTGCTGACGTGGCTAAAACCATGTTTGGTTTGGCAACCCCGCGAGTGCGGGCGAGCCGATCGCGGGCAGCCTTGACGGCCATGAGAATGCTCTCAGTGCCACCCGAAGTCATGAAACCAGCCGAATTAGGCGTCGCGCCAAGCCAAACACCAGCCATCGAGACAACCTGGCTCTGAATCTGTCTCAGGCTGGGGAAGGCATCTGTGTTGAGTGCATTTTCACCGCTGAAGCGTCTATAGGCCTCTTCGGCAACGGCCAGTGCCTCAGGACCCGCGTTATAGGCCAAACTGAAGGCCCGGCCCTCACGCCATTTAACATCGCGAGCACGCATTGCCTCTAGGGCGTCAAACACCTCGGAGACCGACCAGCCTTTGGTAGGCACTTTGTCGCCTGGGGTCGAAATTGGGGAGTTGGTCAAGTTAATTGAGGGCTTATTTATTGGATCTAAGTGTCTATATTAACTTTACATAACTAACATTATGGGCGAACAAGCAAGCCTGTGAACCGCAGCAAACATAGCAAATATGCCTCACGCTGCTCGGCCCGGGCTCGGGTGCAACTGATCTTCAGCCAGTGGTTTTGCTGCTTGCAACAACCACTTAAGTGCAGCCTTAAAGTCTCTTGTCGTGGGGTCAACCGATGGGTCTAGATCGGCCTCAACGTCGGCTATCGCGCACCGCAAAACATAGATCTGGTCGCGCAAGGTGTCGAGCTCTTTTCGGGCTATTACTAGTTCGTCTTCGCTTAAAGCCAATTCAGAGGCTCGTTGGCGCGCTACCCAGTCCCATTGGCGACAAGATTGACAGCAAAATCGTCGCGGCCGCCCAGCCCCGGCTCGCTGCGAAATTGGCGATCGACACCACTGGCATCGACTCTCGTTGAATGGCTTCAAGTCGGCCGGTTTGGCGACATCTTTGAGCAAATCTTTCGATTTCGTCATGACAAAAACCTACGCCGAGGTCGATCATTTTTGGTGGATTCTTGGCGGGCATACTTGTGGGGTGAAAATCTCGCTTCCGGCCCCGTCTAGGTTGATGGCATCAGATAATGCCGCAGGCGTTCACCCCGCCATTTTTGATGCGATCGGTCGCGCCAACAGTTTTCACGCTCTTGGCTATGGCCACGATCAATACACTTCACACGCCAAAAACTTGTTTTGTCAGTTGTTCGATGCACAAGTTGTGACCGAGTTCGTTTTTGGTGGCACTGGTGCAAATGTTTTGGCCCTCGCCTGCATGCTCAAGCCTGCCCAAGCAGTCGTCTGTGCCTCGACGGCTCACATCGCAGTAGACGAAGCCGGGGCTCCAGAGCGATTTTTAGGTTGCAAATTGATTGACCTGCCGACTATCGATGGCAAACTCAGACCAAGCGACATTCTGAGTGTGTCGCATCTTCAGGGAAACATTCATCACGCAGAACCAGCAGTCGTATCGATCACCCAAGCCACCGAACTCGGCACGTTATATTCGCCTGAAGAAGTGCGCCAACTTTGTGAAACTGCGCACGGGCTCGGCATGCTCGTGCACATGGACGGAGCTCGCATCGCAAATGCTGCAGTCGCTCTCGGAGCGACACCACAAGCATTGAGAAGTTTTAGCATCGATGCGGGTGTTGATGTGCTCAGTTTTGGCGGGGTCAAAGCTGGTTTGATGTTCGGTGAAGCAGTCGTGTTCTTTAACACGAGTCTCGCAGGTCGCGTCGAATACATCCGCAAACAGGTTGGTCAACTCAATTCAAAAATGCGGTTCGTGTCTGCCCAATATGTCGAACTCTTGCAAAACGATCTGCTCTTCAAACTCGCCTCAAACGCCAATTCAATGGCACTCGCCCTTTACGACCAAACTCGGCACCACGAGTCACTTAAATTGACCACTCCCCCTGCGGTCAACAGCATCTTTCCGATCATCAACCGTCGTAGCGCTGATGCTCTTCGAGATTGGACATTCTTCTGGGACTGGGACTTGCCTCGAGACCAATATCGCTGGATGACTGCCTGGGACACGACAATTGAAGACGTCAAACTATTCGCCGATGGGGTTTCACAAGCGCTCAAGATCTAATTGACTGATCAGTTAGTTATCGCCTATCTTTCTGCTTGTGGCGGGAACCGACTTTTTTCAGCGTCGACTCGAAACCGACGACAAGTGGATGAACGATGCCGCGTGTCGTGGTTTGTCTGATGTGTTTTTCCCCCCGGCTGCCGAGCGACCCCAGGCACGCGAACAGCGCGAGCAAATGGCACGCACCGTTTGTGAATCTTGTGAGGTTCTCACCACGTGTCGCGACTTTGCAAGAAATCATCACGAATATGGCTTTTGGGGTGGAGAATCTGAAGAACAGCGACATGAAGCTGGTTTTCATTTGATCGCCCCGATCGGTGTGCGCGCTCGGTCTAACTGAAAGTCGTTTCTGCGAGACTGAAGCATGGCTTTCGGTCAATGGCACACAAACGCATCGTTGCCCAATGCCAAACAAAGCGTCTTGGACGCCTGGTCAAGTTTTGGCGACAAACGAGCCATCAAAAATTTTGACGAAATCTCGGCTCATGTCTCGACTAATCGAGTATTTCGGATAACGCTTTCAGATGGAACAAAACTCATCGCCAAAGTCAGTTCTTATGGTTCATACTTTCAATTCGCCGAAGACCACGACCGTCTTGCCCGCTGCAGCTCTCTTCTAGCAAGTGGGCGCTGGGCCGGATTTCTGGCTCAAGTTCTGACGAAAGACGAAAGACCATACACCTGGTATGACGGCTCATGTTGGGCAGTTTTTTACACCGATGTTCAAGGCTCCACAGGTCTACCTCGCATACTCACCGATGATGATGTAGTAACACTCGCCACCGAAATCGCCCAGTTTCATCTGGCGTGCTCAGCAATAACGGGTGCGCTACCGCCCACCTCAAATTCGATCAAGGGCGATGCCGTCCATCTCTATGACATCCTGCGCGATGATGACGCCACGGCACACTTCGGGCTTGATTCGTTGTCGATCAAGTCGTTACAACGATTCACCCATGATCTGCTCTTGCACCTCGAAAAAATTCACTACGACGAATGGCAGCGAATACCGATCTTGGTGGATTGGAATCTTGGAAATTTTTCAGTTCGCCCGACTTATGAAAATTCACCTAAGTCGTTCGAATTTGCCACCAGGTGGGACTATGACTGGTTCCGCATTGAATCTCGTCTACTTGACTTTTATTTTTTGAGCCGGGTGTCTTCACGCACCGGTGACAAGACGCAATTTTCGTACTCGGCCCACACTTTGATCGAACCAAGATTCGTCAAGTTCATTGGTGCTTATCACAGAGTGTTTCCGCTTAACAGAACCGAAATCGAATTTTTGCCTTTCGCCTATCGCTTTTTCATTCTCAATTATGTGATTCGTGAAGGTGCTCGTTTCTTCAGACCAGACTTGTGCGCCCAGTTCAGACGAGACGCGGTCAACCACTATTTACTCGAATCAGAGTCGCTTGATTTGAGCCCGATCGTTGCGGCAATCGAAAATTAGTCAGTCGCGAATCTTGCGCAATTTTTCCCGAAAAACCTTGCCTTTGGCGACGTAGATCTTTGCACCGCTGACGATGTCTTGGGTTCGCGCGCGGCCCTCTTTGATAACTGCCGGTGACCCAACAGCAAGCGAACCAGCGGGAACCATCGTGTCATTAAGCACCACCGAATTTGCCCCGACAATAGCGCCTTTGCCCACGACGACGCGATGCAGAACTATTGCACCTGTCGACACCTGTGCACCAGATTCGATGGTGCAGGCTTCGAGGTGAACGATATGGCCAATCACGCAATCATCGCCAACGATCGTCGGAGTCTCGGGTGTCGTGTGAATCACACAGTTATCTTGAATGCTTGTTCGCTCACCGATGCGAATTTCACCGTCATCGCCCCGCAAGACCGCCCCAGCCCAAATCGTTGATTCGCTACCGATTTCTACCGAACCGATTATTACCGCTTCAGGGTGCACGAAAGCCGTCTCATGAATTTTGGGCACACGGTCACCCAACGCATAAATAGCCACAGGCTTAAGGTACTAGTTTTGAGCAAAACTAAATGGCAAAGACATCGTTTGCCTATACCGTTAAGGCTCATGTCTAGGCGCCTTGATATCGAATTGACAAGCGCGCGCCAAGACGGATCTTGGACATGGCGTGCTGCAGGTGCAAAAGTGCCCAAGGGTGTCGTTGAGGCTTCGCTTTTGCCCGCTGCTTCTAAGGTGGGCGATGTTCTAAAAATTGAGGCTGACTTTGACATCGATGGCATCACTGTTCTTTCGGTTGTGCCTCAGAGAGACAAATCACAAAAGGCCACGCTTCTTCAGTTGATAGATGACAAACCTTTTGCCGGCGTGACCGAAAAACTTGCCAAAAAATCGAAATCTGACCGATCTAACAGAGACAAACGCGGCCCTCGAACCGACCGACCAAGCCGGACCGAAAATTCTGAGCGAAAACCACGCGCCGAAAGACCAGCGCGCAACAAGTCTTCACAAAACGATGGCGAAAAGTCTTCAACGCCAACCGTGAACATTCCCGTGCGTCCTTCTGCCAAACGACTCAAACCCACGCGAAAGCACCGCTCAGCTGTTTTGCAGTCGCTTCCCGCCGAACAGCGCAGTGTCGCTGAGCGAGCTTTGGCCGGTGGCATCCGAGCCGTTCGCGAGGCGATCAAGGCTCAAAATGCACAACTCAAAGCAGAAGGCAAACCAGAAGTTAAAGCCGACGGCTTGATAGCGATGGCTTCAGACATTTTGCCAAAACTGAGAGTCGCCGAGTGGCTTGACAAAGCCGATGCGGCAAAGAAAGACCTTTCAACCATCGATTTGCGCGACCTAAGGGCTGTCGTCGTTGGCGCCGATGACCCGATGGTGGTTCGTGACGAAGCAACTCGGGAAATTGCGGCTGAACTCAAGAATGCTTTGAAGTCTCGTCAAGAATCAGAAATGTCGCAGTGGCTTGACGACATCAAACTTGCAATCTCAGCCTCTCGAGTGCTTCGGGCGATCAAACTCTCGGGCGAACCACCTAAGGCCGGTGTTTTGTTTCCACAAGAACTCAGTCAGCAACTCGTTAAGGCGGCGTCTGAATCTCTATCAAATGAAGCAAGTGCAGATCGTTGGATAGCAATTCTTGAGGCACTCGCCTTTTCTCCAATTCGCACCCTTGTAAAACCTCTTGGTGCACCACAGGCAACAACCGATGCGTTGCGCCAGACCGTAAAGCGTCTCGCGCCGCTGATTCCACAAATCGCGGCACTGTTTGCAATCGAGATTCAACCTGGCGCGCAGGCACCTCGTCCATTGAGACCGCCTCGTCCAAAGCGCGAATTCAAACGAAAGCCAAAAGTTTCAAAGCCAAGCATTGAAGCAAGCCAAGAATCAGTGCCTACGACCATTGAGGCGAATCCCTCCGATGCGACTGCGAGCCAATCGGTCTGACCAATTAGCCTTGCCTAATGGCAAACATCGTTGAATATGAAGTACGCGGCAAAATCGCCGTAATTACTCTTAATCGTCCCGAAGCACGAAATGCGGTGAACGGTGACGTCGCCAGTGGCCTCGAAGCCGCAGTCGACAAACTTGAGGCAGATGAAAATGTTTGGATCGGAGTTCTGGCTGCAAACACCGCCGGCCAAGAGCGTCCTGTCTTTTGTGCCGGGGCCGACCTAAAGGCGATCAATTCAGGTCAAGCCGGTGCACTCAACACCCAACGCGGTGGGTTCGGTGGGTTCGTTTATCGCCAGAGAAAAAAGCCGGTCATCGCGGCAGTTGATGGTTTGGCGACTGCTGGTGGTTGCGAATTGGTGCTTGCCTGCGACATGCTCGTGGCAACTTCGCGCTCGGCATTCGGTTTGGCTGAGGCAACTCGCAATCTGATCGCGGGTGCAGGTGGACTATTCAGGCTGCCTCGGGCCATTGGTCGAGCCGCGGCAATGGAGGCAATTCTCACTGGTGAGCCTTTCAGCGCACAACGCGCCTATGAACTGGGTTTCGTGAATAAAGTCGTCGAACCCAATACCGTGCTCGACGCAGCCATTGACCTCGCCCAACGGGTCTGTAAGGCCGCCCCCCTCGCAGTATGGGCAAGCCGCAAAGTAGTTCTGGCATCTGAGACAGAATCTGACCAAGCTCTAATTGAAATGACCAACAAAGAATTCGGTGCGGTTTTGTCTTCGCAAGACACGAAAGAAGGACTAACCGCATTCATTGAAAAGCGCCCGCCAAAATGGCAAGGAAAATAGTTCTCTAGATCTTTAGATCTGTAGTCACAGTTATCAACCGTGCTACTAGGCCCGAGCGTTCGAAGAGATTTTTTGTCTCGCGGTCGCCAGGCAATGCGAGCCCATCTACCGCGCTGAACGATTCGCTCCTGGCCCAATCGAGGGCCGCCAAAACCAGTGCGTCTCCAATGCCGAAATTGCGTGCATCATGCGTGACGAAGACTTGCTCGATCGTGGCAACCTTTTGTGCTCCCTGCTTTTGGCTTCGGGCAAACAAATATCCCATCACAACCTCTTGCACGCCAGAAACGAACACAACGTTCGAGTCGACTTCTAACTCTTTGCTCCAATTGAAATGTTCTAGACCTAATTCGATGGCGTGGCGCGAACCGCCCCTAAAAAGATCGAGACTTTCTTTGCCCTCGGCAAAAAGTAGGTTCAAAGCCTCGGTGTCGGTGGCTAGTGCTCGTCGAACAAAAATCTGCACAAAGACTATGCAGATCTAAACAATGGACATGCGTCGTCTTCGACTGGGCAACCAGGTGCATTTTGGCGAACGAGATAAAAGCACTGAGTGCATTGCGTTTCGTCCGGTCTGCGCGGTTGCAGTCTGTCTAAGCCGTCGGTGCGATCGTCGCTTAGAACTTCTTCGTCGTCTTCTGCCGGAACTTCCTGGGGGGTGGTGAGTTTCTCTTGCAAAATTGCCGACAAGTCTGCTTCAACGTCATCCTCGACTCTGAGGTCATCTTCATCATCTTCGTCATCCGAAGATTTTGATTTGGTTGAATCTGGCTTTGCCAGTGTCGAGCCCTCGTCGACGATCACGGTGTCTACGACTAATGAATCAGGATCATCTTCGAGGTCGCCATCGGCATCTAACAAAGAGTCGGCATCGATATCTTCATCTGTCAGGTCGTCAGCAGACGGGTCGTCAACAGAGATGTCATCGGGTGATCCTTCAGAGAGCTCTTCAATTTCGTCGTCTTTGCCAGCCATATAGTCCTGTTACTCGATTCTTTGAAGCGCGCATAGTATCGGATAACTAATCGCATAACTCCAAATCGGCAGATACTCCACTATTTGCGCCTCGCTTCGGCCCTAAGTTCAGAATCCAGTCGCTCAAGTTCGGGGGCATCTTTTACGATGTGGGTCATGGCTTCGGCGATCGCCTTGTGGCCCGCCTGCTGACCAATCAATCTGTGCATTTCGATTGCAACACGCCGATATGAAGGGTGTCCCTGGGGAGAAGACCGCAATTCGAGCATGTGAATCGCCTCTCGGGCATTGAACTGCATCACGTAGCGCATTCTGTATGCCATTGCCACCGCATATGCGGCCTGATTCGGATAGTCAGTCAAAAGGGCATCATAAAGCTCGCTCGACCGCTGCATCGTCTCGTCAAATTGATCGTCACACCCCGAGTCAACAATCAACTCAGGCTTCACATATCCGTGATGCGGGGTCAAACGCTGCCATTCAATTGTCAAAAGCCTGTGTCTTTGCAAATCGCGAAACGCTCCATAATCTCCTAGAACATCGAAGCGGTAATCAATTCGCTCGAAGGCCCTTCCAGGTTTATGTCGTCGATTTTCTCTGTTGCCAACATATGCCCGTATGAGTGCGACTCGGCGATCGTGGCTTAACTCTCTCACCTCGCGCAACAACTGTTCCTCGGAGAGATGAGAACTCGAATAACAAATCGCAGCCAGCAATTTGTCTTCACCGTCGGGGTCAAAGTCGGTAAGAACGACTTCTGCACAATTGTCGGGGTCCAACGCGCCAAAATAGTCGTCCACCAATTTGACGGTCTCATGCTCGCGATCCGCCAGATATTGGGTCCAACGTCCGCCACGTTCGGCAACATCGACGCGACGCAAGAAACTCGGCACAACCTTGCGCAATTCGGTCAACATCAAGTCTGCGTAGATGCGTGCTTCTGGCAAGTTGTGACCACGCATTCTCAGCAACAGTGCCTCGTAACCCTGGCCCGTGCCATATATGCCCAGATTCGAAAGCGAGGCAGCTGGTAGCACCCCTCTGACCGCGTCAAGTCCTTTGGCCCTCGTTGCCTGTTTGAAAACAAAATCAGAAACGTTTGAATCGCGTTTGACAGTTTTTCGAATATGTTCGGTCACCTTTTCGACCATGGTCGAGTAAGAATCGAACATGCGGTCCATGTCTCCGACATATCTGGTGCCATATGGTCCGTTCAAAATGTCGGCATCACGATAAAACCGATAGCGACCTCCCAAACGGGCGTCATAATTGATGTATCTCGTGCTCTGCTCGAGATAACTCATTAAACGTCCGCGCTCCAAAACTTTGGTCAATAGATTTGACGCTTGCTCACAGGCAAGATGCACCCCGCCCAACTGGGCGACGCTGTCATCTCCGTATTCGACGAAAACCTTCTCATAGAGATCTTCGGCACGCGAATGGCCGATTGTGGCATCAAGAGAGACGTCCCCCGAGAGATCTAGATCATTTACAAATTCGTCCAAAAATAGCCGCCGCAAACTTTTGGCACTTCGGCTGTAGCGGGCGAACAAGGCACCCTTGACAACCTCTGGCAAATTTACGAGAGCAAAAACCGGACCATCGAGATTGGTGAAATAGCGACGCAATATTTCATTTTCAGACTCACTGAATATTTCAGGGACATACACCGTCACGGCGCGATATCTTACGAGTCCGCAAGAGCATTTTGCGGGATCACCCGATCCGACAAATTCAACAGATAGTGGGGCTAGAGAACCCCTGCTGGCACCTCAAAATCGCCAAATGCCTCTTGGATCTGCTGGTTCAAAGCGGCGTCAACCCAAACATCGATTGCAGTCATCGCCATTATCTTGGCCCCCTCGACTATCGCTCGGGTCGCCTCGTGACCCTTTGTGTAATCGGCAAATGCCGCGCTGTGCAATGAGACCCCAGCTGGGGCAACCTGCATCATCGGATGGATCGAAGGCACCAAATAGCTGATATTGCCCATATCGGTCGAGCCGCCACCCGTGCCGGGCAAAATTTCAGTTGTCATTTGGCGACCGAACTGCTTGGCGTTGCGAATATAACTTTCGAGCAACGGCACGTTGTCCACCAAATCGGCAAAAGTGTTCTTCTTCCAATCGAACGAAATCGTGCATCCTGCCGCAATTGCACCAGCCTCTAAACAGCTCGCAACCCGTTCTTTGAGTGGTTGAAGTGACTCGATGGTTGGTGAGCGTACATACCAGTCCATCTCGGTCTCGCGAGGCACGATGTTTGGCTTTTCACCTGAATTCGTGAAGATGCCATGAATTCGCTCGGTCGGCAAAATGTGTTGACGCAACGCCGCAACGTTCATGTAGCCAAGCACCGCAGCATCTAACGCATTCTTACCTTTGTGAGGCGAAACTGCTGCGTGGGCTGCGACTCCATGAAACTTAACGAAAAGATTCTGAATTGCAATCGCATTCATTCGTGCCAGATCAGCATCAGCAGGGTGAATCATCATCGCTGCAGCTATGCCTTTGAAGGCCCCCTTGCGAGCCATTTCGATTTTTCCGCCTCCGCCCTCTTCTGCGGGTGTGCCCATCAATGCAAGGTTTCCCCCACATCGCTCGACCACTGAACCTAGTGCGAGCCCTGCTCCAAGACCGGCCGTAGCAATGATGTTATGCCCGCAAGCATGGCCGATGCCGGGCAAGGCATCATATTCACACAACACCGCAACTGTTGGTCCGTCTCCGCCTGCCACACGCAGATCGAATGCCGTATCTAAATCAAATGCCTTTCTTGTCACGTTGAATTTCGACTCTTGTATGTAGTCGGTCAAAATTTTGTGAGCAAAGTGCTCTTCAAAATTTGTTTCTGGGTGCTCATGCAACTGATGGCTTATGCTCACCAGATCGGCTGAGCGAGCATCAATGTCTCTGCACACATCATTTTTGAGATCAGAAACTTCTTTTGCGGTGAAAGTTTTTGCCATATGGCAATGATAACTCTCACCAATAAAGATTCACCGAGTCCGGAATAACCCTGAAAACACATCGGTCAACTGAACCGAAGTTTTGACCTTCTATGACGAGCTCGCAAGGGCGATCAAGATCTACGTTGTGCTCGGGTGCTTGTATATATCCAATTTTCGGGTGTGGCAGATGCGACCCTGATTTTGCCAATTTAAATGCGGCAAATTTTTGCCTGATCTTCATCGATTCGTCTAATGCGATCACGTCAAATTTTCCGTCGTTCGGGTGTGCTCTAGGTGCAAAGTTGCGTCCATTTATGAATGGTGAATTAAGAATCATCGTGGCCCCACCCAGCCAGAACCTGCGGCGAATCAATGAAAAGCCCATGAAAAATCTTCGTTCAACTTGCGAACCGCCTTGCTTGGCGGGCCGATGAGACGGCGTATATGTGACCTCGACGACATCAAATGGAGTGAGCAGCATTTTGTCATGACGAAATTCGGCACCTTTGACCCCCAGCGTTCGTCCAATCTGCGATTCACCGATGGCAAGGTTGACGACACTTGTAGACGAGCCAAAATGACTCGTCAAGAAATTTGCCGCCGCCAGATCGTCATTCACCTTTATGAGTTCATCTGGGGGCTCGACGTATCTTCCCCAATTTTCACCCTTGCGAATTGTCATAACACGCCAGCCGATGTTCCTTGCGACGCTGCTACGACTCCCCGCAAGAGAAGGTTCGCAGCAGATTCGGCGCACTTCGACGTTGTCTCGTGTGGCGCAACTAGGGCAATCTGTCGCAACAAGTCGATTAGTTGTTTCATCGTGCGCACGAAATCTCCGGCAGTCAACTCGTCGCTAAGAATATCTATCAAGTCGCTGCCTTGTGCCCAATCAAAAGTTACTTCCATAAGACCAGCATCTAGCTCACGGTGAGGCACCAAGCCAGAATTCTGCTCGTCGCTTGCAATTCGCTTACTCAGATTTTCAATTTGCCTCCATTTGGACTGAAGGCCCTTTGGCACGCGTGGTTTTGGTGGTTCTTCAGCACGTCGAAATTCATAGACAAATACGCTCAGCAGCGACGCCAGTTCTGGTGGAGTCATTTCGTCGAAAAAACCCAAATTAAGTGACTCTGCGATGACAAGATCAAGTTCATGAAAGATTCTGGAAAGTGACCGACCCTGATCAGTGAGTTGCCAGTCTGATACATATCCGCGACGCTTCATTAGTTCTACGAGATCGTCGAATCTTGCGCTCACTGATTGGGCAGATTTTGCAATCTTGTCGTGCATGACTTTCAATTCACGATCGATTCGATCTGCAGATTTTGCCGCAATTAGTTTTCGCTTAAGCTCAGGATCTTGTGCAACCGGATGATCATTTTCGCCCGAAGGTCCGTTTTTCCGAGAACCAGACTTGGGCTTTGTTCGCTGAACTCTCAGCGCAACTTCTTTGATAAATCTCGGGCTCGTTCTGGCATATGAATCGGGCAACTTCACGAAACCGATTTTCTCTGGCACACGATCAAAGTCGCCAAGCATCAGATTCACCACGGCTCGATTTGAGGTAATCAATGTCAACTTCGTTCCGCTGGCTCTTTGGGCGGTCGCCACAATTGCCGCTTTGGTGTCTTGGCGGGGCAAATTGATCATGTCGCCCAATTCGAGGCTCTTCAATGCGCTCTCTATGACCGTTGCGTCGGGCACTGCGGCTGTTATTTGGCGATATTCGTCAATATCTCCAAATTGGCTCTGCGACTGAACGCGAAGTCGATCTCGCTCGACGCTTCGTCTTTGTATGCGGGCTTGAATTTCGACAACATCTCGCCCACTTTGAAATTGTGCGAACGAGAGGTTCAACAGATGGTGCGCTTCGTTGCGTGAGTGGGTCTGAATTAGATTCGCCGCCATGTTGTATGTGGGTCTGAATGCAGAGGTCAATCTGAATGAGCGGCTGAGGGCTAAGCCTGCAACTTGGTCAAAGTTGACAAATTGGTTCCAAAGCACCAATGCATGACCCACTGAGTCGATGCCACGTCGACCTGCCCGGCCGGTCAATTGCGTGTATTCAGAAGCCTTGAGCGGTTGGTGATGCTCGCCTGTGAATTTGGTTATCTTCTCGATCACAACTGCCCGCGCAGGCATATTAAGTCCGACCGCCAATGTTTCGGTGGCAAAAACCAGTCGCACGAGTCCCCTGATGAAGCACTCTTCGACTATTTCTTTGAAGGCGGGCACCAAACCTGCATGGTGCGAGCCAATGCCCGCTTCAAGTTGATTGGCAAATTTCGAGAAGTTCAACGCCGCGAGATCGTCATCGCTGAACATCTCAACACGGCTGTCAATTATTTCGGCTATTTCAGATCTTTGTGACTGATCGGTGAGTCGAATGCCAGCACGCAAACAAGCCTCAGCGGCCTCGTCGCACTGATTGCGACTGAAAATAAAAATGATCGCCGGCAAAAAATCGTGTGACTGAAGCAAGTCGACCATCTCAACCCGATTCGGAGTGAACAGTCGATTCTTTTTGCGGGGCGAATCAAGTCGTCGAGATTTACGATTGCCTTGACCACCCACATATCGGTTGTGTTGGCTAGAAGTGGCCTCGAGTCGAGAAACCTCGCTGTTTGGTGCACCGTCGATGATCGTGTCGAACATTTTTACTTCGTGGGTTGCTGCATCGCCGACAACAAAATGGTTGATCAATTCAACGGGCCGCTTTTCTTCAACAATGGGCACGGTATTCCCGCGTACGGTACTGAGCCAGTCTGTGACTTCAGTTGCATTTGAAACTGTGGCCGAGAGACAAACGAGTTGAACCCTTGGGTCTAGATGAATGATCACCTCTTCCCACACGGGGCCTCGATAAGCGTCTTGCAGAAAGTGAACCTCGTCCAAAACGACCACACCGAGACGGTCAAGGGCATCAGATCTGGCATAAATCATGTTGCGCAGAACTTCGGTTGTCATCACCAAAATTGGGGCGTTGGAATTTATGCTGTTATCGCCGGTCAATAGACCTACATCTGATTTTCCATAATGATCTACTAGATCATTGAACTTTTGATTCGACAGCGCCTTTATTGGGGCCGTATAAAAAGCTCGCTGCCCCTGACGTCTAGCGGCCTCGATTGCATATTCGGCAACCAATGTCTTGCCCGAACCTGTGGGTGCGGCGACCAACACCGAGTCTCCCCTATCCAGGGCATCTAGTGCACTTAATTGAAAATCGTCAATTGCAAAGCGATATCGCGCAAGCAATTGATCTCGGTTCGGCCGTGACATCAACACCGATCAGTCAGAATGAAATCTATGTCTCTGTGCGATTTCGGCGGCGCACAAATATGAAGCCGACCAGCACGGCCACAAAATAGAGCAAAGTTAACGGCACCCCCAACGCCATCAATGTGATCGGGTCACCGCTTGGCGTTATAACCGCCGCTAAAAAAAATATCGAGACAACCGCGATTCTCCATTGCCTGACCAATGTTCGTGGCGTCAAAACGCCGACCAGTTGCAAGAACACGATCAATAGTGGTGAGAGAAATCCGACACCGAAGGCCAAGACCATCAAAATGACCAAACTGACGTATTTGGTGATTTGAAATGCTTGGTTCACCTCGGTGCCCGACCATGAAATCAAAAATTCAAGGGCCTTTGAAAGTGTCCAATATGCAAGGGCACAACCACTGGCGAACAAAATCACCGACGAAACAATGAACGGAACCGTGTAACGCTTTTCTTTCTTGCTCAATGCCGGCACGATGAATCGCCAAATTTGCCAAAGCACGACGGGTAAAGCCAGCACGAGACCGCCGTATCCAGAGATTTTCATTCGCGCCGTCAACCCGTCCAAGGGTCCGAGAGCAAATAGTGAACCGTCACAGTTGAAATCAGGTCGGCTGTCGCACAGGTCTCTATAGGGCCGAGTTAAAAACTGCAAAACGGGATCATAAAATGCCAAGATCGCCGCAGCCCCAAGAGCCGTGGCCAATATCGAGCGAATAATGCGCATTCTCAATTCGCCCAAATGCTCGCCAAGCGACATTGATGTCTTATCTGATTTTGAAGATCTGAGTATCATTATGAGACATCATCCAAAGAAATTTCGTCCGGAGAGGCTGCAATTGGCGAATTTTCGTCACTGATCTTGCTCTCAGACTGACTTTCTTCAACGTCGTCACCGTCATATAGCACGATCGGGTTTTCTTTCATTTCAGCTTCGGGGGCGTGATATGGCACGAAACTTGGTGTCACAATTTCGTGGGCGGCCTTTTCAAATTGCGACGATGTATCGGTAAACAAAGCCTTCATAGAATTCGTCGTATTCATCATTTCTTTGACTGGCTCATCCATAACCTTTCTAAGGTCAGTCTGAACACCTGCGGACATTCGCTTCAATTCGGCGTATAAACGTCCGACTCGTCGAATTGCATCAGGTAGTTTCTCGGGCCCCAAGACAACCAATCCGATTATCAGCAAGAACATAATCTCGCTCCCAGTCAGATTGAACATGAGCAAAGTCTAGAAGAGTTCTCGTAATATCAGAGTGTGCAACAGCGACTTCCCTCGCTCTACTCACGCCCAATTTTGTTTGCCCATCGTGGCGCAAGTGCCTATGCGCACGAAAACACGTCGGAGGCTTTCGAGCTTGCGCTGCGAATCGGGGCCACTGGTCTCGAGACTGATTGTTGGGTGACAAAAGATCAGCAAGTGGTTTTAGATCATGACGGCGTGGTCAAACTGAGAACTCGGACGCTTTTCAAAACTAAAAAAATTCAACAAGTTATTGCAGCCGAACTTGAGCCATCGATCATCTCATTTGCAGATCTCCTGAAGATCGCAGCGCCATCGACTCCGATCTCGGTAGATGTCTGCGACCCCACGGCGATGCCAATAATAAACACACTTGTCAGCAACTTTGACCAAAAATCGACAATTTTCATTTGTCACCCAGATTTGAGTCTTCTAAGAACCTGGAAACAAATCTTTCCAGACTTCAAATATGTCAATTCGACGAGACTGAGCAAATTAGACGAAGGCCCTGAGAGACGCTGCGCCGACTTGGCCATGGCGGGTATTGATGCTCTGAATATGCATCACTCCGACTGGAGCGGTGGGCTCGTTGCACTAGCCCACCGTTTTGATCGCGCGGCATTTAGTTGGGACATTCAACACGCCGAGCAAATGAACACGGCGTTATTGATGGGTGTCGACGCCATCTATAGCGACTGGCCCGACCGAATGTCCGACGCTTATCGCTCGGTATTCGAAACCGAACAGGTTTGAAACAACTTGTCTAAAGCCGCGACCAAGAAGATGGCGGCCAAATTAGAACGAAAGCTTGACCCACTATCAAATCTTTTTTGATCGGCCCGAACATGCGACTGTCAAAAGATTCAGGTCGATTATCGCCAATCAGGAACACTTCGTCGGGACCAATAGTGATTGGTTCCATGTTGACCACTCCACACCTAGATGAAAGATCCTCTTGGTCGACGTCTGCCGTCGGCAAATATGGCTCGGACAAAAATTTGCCGTTTATATAAACGTCACAGTCGCGAATCTCGACTCTTTCTCCACCTAGACCGATCACTCTCTTAATCAAATCGTCGTGCTCTACCTCTGTTCCGTTCATTGTCGCCCGATCGAAGACGATCACGTCTCCACGATCTATCTCGCCGAGTCGATATGCCAGTTTGTTGACCAAGACTCGATCGTCAGAAAACATTGTCGTTTCCATGCTCGGTCCAGAAATGTAATATTGCTGAAGCAAAAAAATTCTCACCAAAAAAGCAACCAGAAGAGCAATTGCTATTACAACTACCCATTCAATAAGTTGTCTCGTCGCGAGCGAACGTTTGGACAAATCTACGTTTATCGGCTCTTGAGACACTCAATCATCGTAGTGTTCGGTGATTATCGCTATAGCGAAGCAATCAATTTCTCAACCCGATCATCGCGACATTTGAAAGGGTCCTTGCACAAAACCGTTCGCTGGGCCTGGTCGTTCAATTTGAGATGCACCCAATCGACCGTGTAGTCGCGCTTCTTTTCCTTCGCCCGCTTGATGAAGTCGCCACGCAGCTTGGCACGTGTGGTTTGAGGTGCAAGGGCCATAGCCTTTTCAATTTCTTGGTCATCACAGATGCGATCGACAAGATTGTTTCTTTGCAACTTGTAAAACAAACCACGATCTCGACAAATATCGTGGTATTGCAAATCAACCAGCTGCACACGTGGATCATCGAGAGCCAGATCATGTCGAGTTCTAAAGGCCTCAAGCAGGTGATACTTGATGACCCAATCGACCTCACGTTCGAGTTTTAGCGGGTCGTTTTCTATAGTCGAAATGCAGTGCTCCCACATTTCTAGAGCCTGAGTCTCAAAAGAATTGAATCTTCCAGTGTCTGCATAGCGCAGCGCTTGATCAAGCAACTCTCGCTGAATGTCTAGAGCCGAGAGTTCGCGCCCCGATGCGAGTCTAATTTTGCGACGGCAAGTGATGTCATGGCTTATCTCGCGAATCGCCCTCGTTTGGTTTTCTAAAGTGAGGTCTCGCAAAGTGACCGACTCGTCTTCCATCATTTTGAGCAAACACGAGGTTGAACCAATTTTGACAAAATTTGAATACTCACTCATGTTTGAATCGCCGACAATCACATGCAGACGCCGATACTTTTCAGCATCAGCATGGGGCTCGTCGCGCGTGTTGATTATCGGCCTACTACGGGTAGTAGCCGAACTTAGACCTTCCCAAATGTGCTCTGCTCGCTGGGCTATCGAGTAAATCGGCCCACGGGCGGTTTGCAACACCTTTCCGGCACCGGTGAAAATCTGCCGGGTAACCAAAAATGGAATCAACACCTCCGAATATTTTTCTATGTCGTCACTTCGAGACGTCAGATAGTTTTCGTGACAGCCATAGCTGTTGCCTGCAGAGTCTGTGTTGTTTTTGAACAAATAAATCGTGCCTCTTATGCCCTCATCACGAAGTCTTTGTTCGGCCCCAGTCAGCAGGTCTTCGAGAATTCTTTCTCCTGCCTTATCGTGCACCACTACATCATGAATCGAGTCGCACTCAGGTGTGGCATATTCGGGGTGCGAACCGACATCTAGATAGAGCCTCGCACCATTTTCAAGAAAGACGTTTGAACTACGACCCCAACTGACAACTTTTCTGAACAGGTATCTCGCGACCTCATCAGGGCTGAGTCGACGCTGTCCTCTGAGCGTGCAAGTTACGCCATACTCATTTTCAAGACCGTAGATACGGCGATCCATCAGTTCGTGAGCGACGCAACCTCGGCGTCTTCGATGCGTCTGAAACAACGCCTACGCCCATTGCGCTCAAGAACTGCAACCTCCAGCTCATCATGAGTGAGTTTTCGATCGGAGCCGGCTAGCACCTTGATGGCAACCTTGATCACGTCACCAAGAGCCATATTTGGTTTGAACGACTCCGCGAGACGCGACGCAACTGTCTCACTGTCTCCACCCAAAACACAAAAGCTGTGTTCGTCTAATACGGTTCCGTCGTAGAGCACGTGAAACAAGCGGTCACTCGACTCGTTGGCACCAATCTCGGCGACCAAAAGTTCGACTTCCATGGGCTTGGGTGCTTCACTAAACATCTGACTCAAGATTTGGGCATACTGATTGGCCAGGCTTCGAGCATCCACGTCTTGTCGTGAAAACTGGTATCCCTTCAAATCTGCTGCCCGCACACCAGCAACCCTGAGCTGATCAAACTCGTTGTATTTGCCAACCCCCGCAAAAGCGATTCGATCGTAGATCTCGCTGATTTTGTGCAAAGTCGTCGAGGGATTTTCTGAAATTATCGCGATTCCGTCTTTAAATTGAATCGCAACCAGGGTTCGACCGCGGGCAATGCCCTTGCGGGCGAAATCAGCCCGGTCTTTCATCAATTGCTCTGGTGGCACGTAAAAGGGCATGCTCATCGGCGACCTACTTCACTTGTTATCTCTCGATAAATTTCGGCTAGCGAATCATCGTCAATATTCTTCCAGCCTTTGTTTGTTATAGAGGCAACTATCGGATAAATGCCGCGCAACGCATCTGGTCCTCCGGTTGCTGAATCAGCATCTGCAGCCTCCCAAAGGGCTCGTGCACACAATTTGATGGCGTCGCTAGTCGACAGATCTCTGCGCCATGCAACACGCATAACGGTGCCAGCGTGCAACATGCCCGAACCAGTGGCCACAAAATCTTTTTCTTCGTAACGACCACCCGTTACGTCATAGTCCCATAGCCGTCCAGATTTTGTGAGAACGTCATAGCCGGCAAAAATTGGCACAACGACCATGCCTTGCATCGCCGCTGGCAAATTGCTGCGCACAAACATTGAAAGTTGATTTGCCTTGCCTTCAAGCGAAAGAGATTGTCCCTCGACTTTTTCATAGTGTTCGAGTTGAAGTTGAAACAACTTGATCATTTCCATCGCCGGCCCCGCTGCACCAGCTATTGCAACCCCACTCAGATCATCGGCCTGCACGACCTTTTCCATGCTGCGGTGGCTGATTAAATTGCCTGATGTCGCTCGCCTGTCTCCAGCCATCACCACGCCATCTGCACATTTCATCGCCACACATGTTGTGGCATGTGGAATAACTAGATCGTTGCCATCAGACTGCCCAGAAAATGGCGAGAGTCCGACTTTCTTCAGTAATTCTCCAAAATTTGCACCGGGGTCAGACCCGGCTGCGAACAGAGGCATCGACATGTTTTTAGGCTAGGGCTATTGCCCGCCCTTTTGCACGTAACTCTTGACGAAGTCATCGGCATTGGTCTCGAGAACCTCGTCTATCTCGTCGAGCAAGTCGTCTAGATCAGCTTTCAACTTTTCTCCTTTAGTCGAAACTGGCGTTGCTAGTTGCTCGTCGTTTATCGAGCGCTCTGCAGAGGTTTTTTGCTTGCGGGCTTTTTCTGCCATACCCGCACCATACTCAATTTCAGGCTCCTTGTAAAACGTGCGATGGTGAAAAATCAACTAATTTGTCGGCTTGAAATTCGACGACGAAACTTGGTCACCTAGTGCCGAAACAAGTTCTGCGGGTGTGGCACATCTGGTGAAAAGATTCTCCGTCAACTCTCTTGTGCCTCTAAGGGGCTCTGGCATGGGTATTCTTCGCAGGGGTTCGCGCCCAATGTCAAACACGATGCTGTCCCAATTTGCAGCCACGACATCTTCGGGCCAATTTTCCAGGCATTTCCCCCTGAAATAGGCCCTAGTCGTATCTGGTGGCGTCGACGTGGCGTTCAAGACTTGTTCATGTTCTGTAAAAGTTTCGAGATTCGCCCTCAACGCCAAACATTTGGCAGGTCGCATGTCGTGATATTGAAGATCGATTGCCTTCAATCGTGGATCATTTGCTCGCAGTCCGTGACGATCGACCATGCCGTCGATTATTCGCTTTTTGGCCAACCAGTCCACCGAGTGACACATGCTCATCGGCTCATCGGCAAGACCCTCTAAGGTTTCGCGCCAACGGCGCAAAATCTGTTTGCCGTCCTCTTGACCGACTGATTCAAGACCAAATTTGTCTGCGTATCGTTCAGCACGCTCGCATAGCAACATTTGCAGTTCAAGGGCCGTGTATGTCTTTCCCGACTCTAAGAGAATTTTCTGACGCAAAGTGGGGTCATGGCTCACCTGCCTTATTGCCGCAACCGGTGTGGCCAATAAAAGATCATCGGCAAGTTCGCCATCTTCGATCATCGACAACAAAATCGCCGTGGTCCCCAATTTCAAAAACGTGGCGATCTCACTCATGTTGGCATCACCAACAATCACATGAAGCCGTCGATATTTGAGTGGGTCGCAATGGGGCTCGTCTCGCGTATTTACAATCGGCCGTCGAAGTGTCGTCTCGAGGCCAATTTCTTCTTCGAAGAAGTCGGCTCTTTGCGAGATTTGATATGGCACTTGCCCAGATTGTGTCCCCTCTAACTCACACCCGACTTTTCCGGCTCCACAAAAAACCTGGCGGGTGACAAAGTGTGTCGTGATCAAACAGGCCAATTCACCAAACGGCACACTTCTGGCCAAAAGATAATTTTCGTGACAGCCGTAACTGTTGCCTTTGCCATCAGAATTGTTCTTGTAAGCGACCAATTCGGCCCCGTTGGGCATCACCTTCATGGCAGCCTTCATGCTTTGGCGCACTATTTCTTCTCCGGCACGGTCAAAAAGTACGGCTTCACTCGCTGTTCGACACTCAGGCGTCGAAATCTCAGGATGCGCGTGATCGACGTAATATCTCGACCCGTTTGTCAAAACAGTGTTGACCATATTCATGTCGATATCTTGGGGAAAAAAATCGTCAAGACTGAATCCACGAGCATCCGAGCCGGGTTTTTCTGCGTCGAAGTCCCAGCCGATTTTCGAGTCGAATCGGCTGACATATGAATTAATCAACAACGACGATGAAGCAACCGGGCTCGAGTCGATGCCTACGGCGATAATTCCGTATTCGGTTTCGATGCCGAGAACTTTTGGAATGCTCAAACCGAGACCCTAGAGATATTGACCCGTCGCGGTTTTCTCGATTGCCCTACCACCACTGTTCGAGTCGGCGCCATCACGAACCAAGGTGCGAATGAAGACGATTCTTTCGCCCTTTTTGCCCGAAATTTTCGCCCAGTCGTCCGGATTGGTCGTATTCGGCAGGTCTTCATGCTCTTTGAATTCTTGACGAATCGACATCGTCAAGTCCTCAAGATTGATACCGCGATCGCCACCGGCGATTACTCGTTTGATCGCCAACTTCTTGGCCCGTCTGACAATATTTTCAATCATTGCGCCAGAAGAAAAATCTTTAAAGTACAGCACGTCTCTGTCGCCGTTTTGATAGGTGACTTCTAAAAATCGATTTTCATCGGTTTGTTTGTACATTTCGGTCACGGTTTCGTCGATCATTTGTTTGACTGCATCATCAATAGAACCGTTGTGTTTGGCGATCATCGCTGATGCGATCGGAAGATCGACCGTCAAGTAACGGGCAAAAATCTGTCGAGCCGCTGTCTCGTCTGGTCGTTCGATACGAATTTTTACGTCCAACCGTCCCGGACGCAATATTGCAGGATCGATCAGGTCTTCCCGGTTTGTTGCCCCAATTACGATCACGTTGCGCAGGCCCTCGACGCCATCGATTTCTGCGAGAAGTTGGGGAACGATTGTCGACTCCATGTCTGAAGATATTCCGGTGCCCCTGGTTCGAAACATCGAATCCATTTCGTCGAAGAAAACGATCACCGGCCAACCTTCTTCGCTTTTTTCACGGGCCCTTTGAAACACGAGCCGAATTTGCCGCTCCGTCTCGCCGACGTATTTGTTTAGCAACTCTGGGCCTTTGATGTTGATGAAATAACTTCGAGCTTTTTCACCACCATTGGCCAACGAAACTTTTTTTGCCAAACTATTTGCAACTGCTTTGGCGATGAGGGTCTTTCCGCAGCCAGGTGGCCCGTAGAGCAATATTCCTTTTGGCGCAGGCAATTGGTGCTCGGCAAACAAATCGCCGTGAAGAAACGGCAGCTCGACAGCATCTGCAATCTCTTCGATTTGGGCGTCTAATCCCCCGATGTCTGCATAACTGATGTCTGGAACTTCCTCTAGCAACAGGTGCTCAACCTCTGGTTGGCTCAGCCGCTCGAGCAAAAGATTCGTCTTTGGGTCCATGCGCAATAAGTCGCCGCTGCGAAGCAAAGTACCCCTTATTGAATCGGCCAACTCACAAACTCGTTCATCATCACCGCGACAAGTCACGACCGCCCTAATGCCATCATCGAGAATCTCTTTAAGATGCACCACCTCGCCGAGGGCCTCAGGTATACGGGCTTTCACCACGTTGAAACTCTCATTGAGAACAACTTCGGCGCCTCGCTCGAGACTTTCAAAATCAATTTCTGGGTGCACCGTTACTCGCATTTTTCGGCCACTCGTCAAGATGTCGACCGTCGAGTCGTCATTTTTTCCGACGATGACGCCATATCCGCTTGGTGGCTGGGTCAACTTCTCCACTTCGTCTCGCAACGATGCGATGTGTTCGCGAGACTCACGCAAGGTATACGAAAGCTTCTCGTTTTGAGCTACTGCATGGGCAAGCTGACCTTTGGTTTCAAGAAGCTTTTCTTCGAGTTGGCGTGTTCGATCTTTTGACGATTCGCCGGTTCCTTCTTCTCCTCGTGCCATCGTGAAAACGACCTTTCAACTGACTGTGCCTACCGTATCGGTCAAAGGCAGTTTTGAGAAACTCAGAAATGACCTCAAGTTCAATGGTCGGCGTGTAGCCTGTTTTCGGCTCGTAAGTTAGATTATTAATTCGAGGAGACCCAGCGAAATGAAAGTTTGGATAGATCAAGACCTTTGCACAGGCGATGGACTCTGTGAAGAAATCGCGCCCGATGTATTCACGCTCCTTGACGATGGTTTGGCTTATGTCAAAGAAGGTTCAACTATCTATGCGACTGCAAAAGGCAATCCTCAAGGCGCAGCGGGAGTCGCAAATTTCGCCGATTCGCAACTCGACGCGGTCGTTGAATCTGCCGAAGAATGCCCCGGTGAGTGCATTTTCATAGAGCCATAAATTAAGTCTTTTAATTTCCGATAAACCTCGCGGCGGTTAAAAAGCCGGTGTGGGCCACCATTCGATGGTCAGGTCGAACAGAAGAGCCCTCGATGTGCCAAGTGCGATGCAGCACCTCGAGAGTTCGATGATCAATCCAACCGTCTTTCAGTGACTCTCGCATCTTGACAGCCTGGGTGATGCTCGGAGAATAAGAGACGAGAATCGCGCCCTTGCGCATCGCGTGTTGTGCATGAGGCACGACTTGCCATGGCTCTGGGAGATCAAGCACGACTCGATCAATGTCGACCAAATCGATGCCAGAGTAAGCGTCGCGTATCTCGGCCTTGTATCTCTGCAATGCCTCGACACCCAAAAATTCGCGCACATTTTGTTGCGCACGATTGGCAAAGTCTTGTCTAATTTCATATCCTTCGATTCGCGCACCCAACCGAAGCATCATCATTGACATGGCACCAGAGCCGAGACCCGACTCAAAAACTCTGGCTCCTGGGTAGATGTCGGCCATCATGCAAATTGGCGCAAGATCTTTCGGATAGATCACCTGAGCCCCTCGAGGCATCTGAATGACGAAATCCTCGAGTGTCGGACGAAGCAGCACATATTCAGCGCCCAGCGTCGAGCGTACGACTATTCCCTCCGGACTGCCGGCAATTTCACTGTGACGCACGAAACCCGAATGAGTATGAAACTCCCCGTCTGGCTTCAGGGTGAACAGATATCTACGACTCTTGGTATCTAAGAGCAGGGCTTTTTCGCCATAAGCAAACATGGCTCTATTTACTCGTCAGACTTTTCGCGTGACTCCGTGTTTCGTCGCTTGCCACTTTTGCGACCCAAAAGAAACGATGAAATCATCCCCAATGTTGAGGCACCGCCGACGAGCGCCTTCAATTGGTTCGACTTGTCACTTACCGCGTCTTTTATGTTGTCCTGAAATTGCTGCAGATCGGCAATCAGCTCGTCTCGTGACACTTCGTCGTCTTTGCTCACGACTTTTCTAGCGTTCCTTTGCGAATTCTTGAGATGGTCACTACAAAAACAACGACACAAACAACCAAAGTCACCACATAGTTGAGCCACGACCATGAGCCTGAGTCGATATTCATCAAACTCTGAGCCATTCTCAAAATGCCAAGTGCACCCAAAACTATGCCGATACTCAGAGAAATCGCCGCCACGAAGCCAAAACCGATCCAACGACCCGCACCACGAATCGGCCTAAGCGTCTCGGTTTTCACATAGGTCAATAGCGAGTCAAATATCTGCGATGTAGATTTCGGGTCTTTCGGGTCTTCTGAAAGAGAATTGAGCTTGAATCCAGTCACGCTCGATATTCTACGAGCCAAAATTTCTCTTGATGCTTTAGATGTTTAGTCTGAATCTTACGGAGTTGGAGCCGTTTCTAAAGGCAACAACTTGTTGACGTCAAGTTTCTGATTTCCAAGTTCGAGTGCCGTTGCCAAATTGTTCCAGATCGGGCGATAGTAACTTAGAGTTGACACTCCGGTTCCGTTCATGATCAGAGCGAAGACTGAGCTTCGATCACCTTCAAGTGGATACATGCCCGAAAGAGATTTCACACCATTCAAAGTGCCGGTCTTCGCACGCATTTTTCCAGAACCAGGGCCAGACAAAAATATGTCGCGTAGCGTGCCCGATTTGCCGGCCGTAGCAAGGGCTGTTGTAACCAGACCATTTTGCGAATCTCTCTCCAACAACTTTGTCAAAAGATTGCATGTCACATAATTCGCACGATCTAGACCCGATCCGTCGAGCAAAGCCACGCCTTCGCCGGGCAAGCCCCATTGCGCAATTTTTGAAGCGATCACATTCAAACCTGTGATTCGCGTCGCCACCCCGCCCCCAACGCGCCCGATCTCTTTGACCAAAAGTTCGGCCGTATTGTTATCGCTATTAATGAGCATCTCGGCGACGATCTCTCTCATCGGGGCAGATTCGAGCGTGGCAACAGTCGGCGTGTCGCTTGAGGCTTTGCCAACTTCGGGTGCGTCTCGCACCGCTATACCTCTGGCCACTAGCAATTTTGTAAATTCCGTGGCAGCGCCAAGTGCGGGATTCGACGGTTTGAGAGGCGTTCCCGAAACAGACCCGTCATTGATCATCAATGCACCGAGTGGCCCTGCTTCGACGCTTCTTATACCGTCACCCCAACTAGGCACGTATCTTTCTTGGTCATACAAAGACTCGTCGGCAACTACTGCACCCTCGACGCTGGTGACACCCTGGGCGACGAGAGCATCTACGAGTGTCTCTACGTCGGTGGGAGTGATCGTCGGATATTTCTCAGTGAGAGGATAACCACGCGTCACCAAGAGTGGATCTCCTGAGCCAACTAGCCATAGATCGCCCCTGACAACCGAGCCAGAAACCAAACCCAGCAATTTTGTCGAGTATCTCGCATCAGGACCAAGTACATCCAGGGCGACCGCCGCGGTGAGAAGTTTGAGATTGCTACCCGGAATCAATGGCTTGTCGGCGCCAATGCTGATTATCGTTTTTGAATCGGTGACAACCGACAAACACGAGTCTGCTGGCAACGCTTCGACAACTTGGGCCAATTTGCGCTGCACACGCCCCGCCGAATTCGACTCGACCAAAGTCTGCGGAATTCGGCGAACAGAAAGTATCGGAGTCACAACTGCCCCTGGCAGTTCGCGTTGATTCGCCAAAGGCCGCACTTCATTGCCAGCAGCAAGGGCAACTTGCCAAACCGACAACAGTGGCACAGCAACAAGGGTCGTCAAAACGATCAGAGCAACCACCAAGCGTCCTAATGAAAGCCGATCGGCGATGTCACTGAATCGTGAGACAAGTCGTAAAAATATTTGTCTAATCTTCACTAATTGGCGGCTCCAGACCATTTGGCATATCTATAAACGCTAGACAATGCGCGTGCTGCGCGTTGACCACTTGCATAACAAAGTCGACCAGTGTGTCTCACTGCAACCACACCGGGGTTGTCTTGGTCTGCCATGGCGAGTTCTGTGGCTACAAGTATCGGTTTGTCATACCGATTCGACAATTCGGCTGAAATATTTGCATATGAAATGTCTTGTCGCTCGTGATAGTTGACGATGCGATCTAGTTCAAAATCAGGGAAAAAATTTCCCTCTCGCATCATTCTCGCTTGGTTCGACTGAATGCCGAGACCCAGAAAGATGATCGCATCCACGCGCTCATCTTTGGCAAGCAGGGTCAAGATTTCGGCGACGGTATCTCGGGTCTCTCCCCCGGCACAATCGATCGGGTTATTTTTGCTCCATCTCGATGGCAACAAGGCCGAAACTTGTTTCTCAAGATCAATGGGCAATTCCATGAGGTTGAGAACCTGCTCATTATGAATTACGTCGGCTGTGACTACCCCCCAGCCACCAATCGTTGTTAGCACTATGGTGTTTTTGCCACGTGGAAGGGGCTGAGTTGCAAATGTCGCTGCGACGTCAAATGCTCTCTCAACGTCATCAACCAAGATCGTTCCAGTATCAAAGCAAACGGCCTCGAAAATTTTGTGGTCGCTTGCCAATGCACCGGTGTGGCTAGTTGCCGCGCGAGACCCGCTCTGAGTAGAGCCACCCTTGACAACCACGAGTGGCTTATTCACCGAGACTTCGAGCATCGATTTAGCCATGGAGGTGCCATCTTTGACCCCCTCTATGTAGGCCAATGCAACTCGTGTCTTGTCATCATGAGCGTAAAAGGTCAAAAACTCAGACACTCCAACTTGTGCGGCATTGCCAGCAGAAACCGCTCGTGCAATGCCGACGTTGGTCTGTCGTGAATAGTTCATGAAGCTAGAAACGAAGTTTCCGCTTTGACTAACGAGCGAAATTGAGCCCGACGGTGGGTATGGACCAACGATCTGCGCGCACAGATTTGTCGGCGTGCTGATCACGCCTTGTCCATTGGGACCGACCAATAAAATGTCAAGCTCGCCCGCCATTTTGGCCAAAGCCGCCTGTGCTTGCTCTCCTTGACTGTCTGACTCCGCATAACCTGCCGATGTGACATAGACGGCGTGAATTTCCTTTTTGGCGCACGATTGCAGTATCGCCGCATTGGTCGACGCTGGGGTGCAGACGAAAGCAAGATCGATTTTGTCACTTGAAAGTTCTTCAATTGATTGCCGACACGAAACATTAAGGACTGATTCACCCTCTAAGTGCGTCGCTGCGACCTCTCCACCGAATTCATTGGCCAGAATGTTGTGCAGCGAAACGAAGCCAAATTTTCCTGGATGGGTAGACGCGCCGACGACGACAACTCCACGGGGCTCGAACAATGATTGAAAATGTCTTTTTGACGGCGAGAATTTCTGGGATTGAACGAGTTTTGATTGATGTGAACTACCTGAAGCTAGTTCGATCAAGGCATCAACCGCGACAAGCGAGCCATCTTGGCGAATAATCACCGGATTGACATCTATTGATTTGATCTTGTCATTCGACAAAAAAGCATCTGACAGCGACACGAGCATTGCGGCCAATTGCTCTTTATCGACTTTTCCGTCACCACGAAACTCTTTAAGAATTTTTTGATTGGCAAATCGCTCAATCAATTGATGAGCTCTTGCAACGGTCAGTGGCACACTCGCAAAAGTCACATCATCGAGAACCTCTGCAAAAACACCACCCGAGCCAAACATAACGAACGGGCCAAACTGTGGATCGTTCACTAGTCCCAATATCAATTCGCGTTTACCGGTCTCCATTTTTGCAACCAAGAACGATGTTTGACCATCATCTGATCGAACACCCGCCTTCAATTCAGCGACCGCAATTTGTGCCTCGGCAAAACTATTGACGTTTAGTTTCACCAAGCCGCGTTCGGTTTTATGACTAATAGTGTCGGCGCAAAGTTTTATTGCAACCGGAAATCCGACCTCGCTAGCCACTTGAGCAACTTGGTCTGCATCGAAAACCTCTTGTTCGATTGCGAAATTGAAACCAAAGTTGGCCAACAACTTTTTTGACTTGGCTTCGGAAAGTGTTGAATTTTCACTTGCAGACACTCCTAAACAGTAGTGTGAGGCCATTATGCAAATTGTCTCCGCGCTATTTGTAGAAAATTTTGCGCTTCGTCAGGCTGCTGGCCCAAGCACTCGCATCGATTTAACCGGGGCTTTCTTTTCATTTGCAGCCCCCAGACCCGTTCCCGTCACTATCGACCCCCACCTGGTAGTTCTGATTCACTGTCCAAAGTCAGAAAATGGAAGTTCAGTTCTCGAGGTCGTCTTTCGGGCTGGGCCAGAGCCTCACGACGAACAATTGGCGCGAAATGTCAGTCCGTTCACCGTCGAGCCCGGCAAGTTCACCTACCGCCTGGTGAGGGGTGAGCTTGAAATCACCAACTACTGTCAAATTTTTGCCCACTGTCGCATCGCGAATGGACCATGGCATTTGGTGCCTCTGACAATTCTTCCACCAGTCGAGTCTTGATCACCCCTAGGTCGGTTACCAAAACCAACTAGTTTTGACGCAGTGGATATGAAGTTGTCTTTAGACCAAGACCGAGCGGCGATCAACATCATCAGAGGCTTCGCCATGGACGCTCCATTCGCCGCAAAAAGCGGCCACCAGGGCACTGCAATGGCCTTGGCGCCTCTTGGCCATGTTTTGTACAGCAGAGTTCTGCGTCATGATCCGAAAAATGCGCTTTGGAAAAATAGAGATCGATTTATTCTTAGCAATGGGCACGCTTCTATTCTTCAATATTCGCTGCTTTATTTGAATGGCTATGGCATTGAATTGGAAGACATCAAAAAGTTTCGCCAGTTTGGTTCTCTGACACCAGGTCACCCTGAAGCCGGTCACACCCCGGGCGTCGAAGTCACGACTGGCCCACTCGGCCAAGGTTTTGCAAACGCAGTCGGAATGGCGATCGCCGAGCGCAATCTACGCTCTCGATTCGGGGCTGCGGCTTGCGACCATCACACATTCGTGTTAGTGGGTGACGGTTGCTTGATGGAGGGCGTCAGTCACGAGGCTGCGTCGCTGGCTGGACATTTGAAACTTGATCGCTTGATTTGCATTTTTGACGACAATGCAATAACGATCGATGGATCGACTGAATTGAGTTGCTCAGACGACGTCGCCAAGCGATTCTCGTCATATGGCTGGAATGTGATGCAACTCGGAGAGATAGCAGAAGATCTAGACGCACTTGAAGAGTCGCTGATCTCAGCGCGCTCAAATCGGGGGGCACCGACGCTTTGCATTCTCAAAACAAAAATCGGATATCCCTCCCCTGACTTCACCGGTTCGCACGAAGCACACGGTAATCCGTTTACGGAACCTCATATCTCTGCAACCAAAAAGATCATGGGCGTTCCTGACGAGCAATTCTGGGCCCCCGAGGAAATCGTCAATGCAATTCGAGACAATGCGAAAATTCGCGGTCACGCTTTGTCGAGTGAATATGAATCTGACCTCGCCGAAATTGCAGACCGATACATTTGGGACGCCGCATGGGAGACACCCAAGGCGTCATCGTTCAAATCGCTTCTGCCGATGTTCGACGAGAAGACAAATTTGGCAACTCGTCAAGCGATTCAAAAAACACTCGACGCATCATTGCCTGCTTTGCCTGGTCTGATCTGTGGCTCGGCCGACTTGACTGCCAATACGGGCACGAAATTATCTAGCCAAGTCGCCCAAAGTTACAGCGCACCCGATGGTCGACAAATCTATTTTGGAATACGCGAACATGCGATGGGTGCTGCAGTGGTCGGTATGGCGCTTCACGGTGGTCTCTTGCCGGTATGCGGCACATTTTTTGTATTCGCTGACTATATGCGTCCGGCAATTCGCCTGGCGGCGCTCTCGAAGGCCAAGTGTGTGTTCGTTTTCTCTCACGACTCGATAGGCGTTGGCGAAGATGGACCCACACACCAACCGGTCGAACAATTGGCTTCACTTCGCGCTATACCCGGTCTGCAGGTGATCAGACCTGCCGACCCCAACGAAACTGTAAGTGCTTGGTGCGCAGCGGTCGACCACCATGGACCAACGGCGATTATTTTGTCGCGACAAAGCGTATTGAGTGTCACCGATGGTTCAGCCGTACAAAATGGTGCTGGCATCGTCGGTAAACATGTCGAAAAGCCAGACGTCATCTTGCTCGCCACAGGAAGCGAGGTTGGTCTCTGCGTAAAGGCTTGCGAAGAAATGGCAGCACTAGACATCAAAGCCCAGATTGTTTCAATGCCAAGTTGGGACCGATATGAGCGATCAGAGAAGTCTGATCAAGCCAAAATTTTTCCTTCCGGTGTACCTGTGGTCTCGGTAGAAGCTGGCGTGACAATTGGTTGGCACAAATACGCCGATTACACGATCGGAATAGATCGTTTCGGAGCAAGTGCACCGGGTTCAATAGCGCTAAAAGAACTTGGCATCAGCAAAGAGTCGGTCGTGAGTTTTGTAAAACAAATCTTGGCTCGCCAATGACCGATCGTCTCGAGCGTCTTTTCAGCGAATATGGTCAAAGCCCTTGGCTAGACAACCTCAAACGCAGTTATGTCACGTCGGGCGAACTTGAGAATGTTCGCAATTCAGGTATTCGAGGTCTCACTTCAAACCCGACCATTTTTCAAAAGGCGATTCAGGGCTCAAACGACTATTTGCGTCAATTTTCTGAACTGATCGCTCAGAGCGTTTCTCCGATCGATTGCTACTGGCAGATGGTTTTGCAAGACATTCATGGGGCCCTTGACGTTTTCATGCCACTCT
>CAYOVI010000005.1:5026-38241 GCA_964407365.1 uncultured Ferrithrix sp. | reverse complement strand
CCACGATTTTGGTCGCAGAGTTTGCCGATTTGACCCAACTTGCAACTGTGGGTTTTGCGGTGCGACTCAAAGATCCGCTTGGAGTAGCGATTGGCGCTGCGAGCGCGCTCTGTGCTGTTTCTGCACTTGCAATTCTTGCCGGCACTTGGCTGCAAACAAAAATAAGATTCGCCGCGGTACAACGCATTGCCGCCGCATTCTTTATTGTTTTTGGGCTTCTGGCTTTGGCTAACGGTATTGTTTAGCCCCATTTAGATTGACCGAAGCGATACCCGACACTGCGAACCGTTTCGATCAAGTTGGCGTGTTCCTCACCTAATTTTGCTCGCAGACGGCGGATATGAACATCAACAGTGCGAGCGCCGCCGTAATATTCATAGCCCCAGACTCGAGACAGCAAAATCTCACGGCTGAAAACCTTTCCGGGGTTTTGTGCCAAAAATTTCAATAATTCGTACTCCATGTAGGTCAAGTCGAGCGGCGCGCCACCAAAAGATGCTTGATATGTTTCGGTGTTCAGCACCAGACCGCTGTATTCGATAAGTGACTCTCGCGCAACCGACATTTCTGCATAGAACATGTGTCTCAGTCGTGAATCAAGTTCGCGCGGGTGAATTGGGGCGAGGCAAAAATCATCGAACAAATCATCGCGCATCTCGAGGTCTGCTAGTTGGGCACCCGTGACCAAAACGATTATTCGCTCGACACGATTGTCGCGCCTTCGCAAAGCACGGCAGATCGCCCAACCTGATTCGGGATCTTGGCTGCAGTCGATGACCGCGCCAAACCAACCCGAGTTGGGCTCTAGCTTTTCAATCGACTGGCTAGAACCGACCGCCTTCCACGAATAACCCGACAAATCGAGGGTTCGGGCCACGTCGATTGGCGCGGGATCGGGAAATATCGCCAGAAGTTTTTCGTCGGCGTTTGTCATCATCGAACTTATAGCGAACGCAGGTAACGATTTAGTTCGTATTGACTGATATGGGTCTTGTAGCCCCGCCACTCGGCTCGCTTGTTGCGCAGGAACCATTCGAAAATATGTTCACCGAGTGCCTCTGCCACTAGTTCTGAACGCTCCATCACGCGCAACGAATCAGACAACGATTGGGGCAACTGCTCGATGCCAAGTTTGGTCAACATGTCGTCGCCCATTTCGAACAAATTTGAGTCCGCCTCTGCGGGCAGCTCATAACCCTCTTCTATGCCGCGCAAACCAGCGGCCAGAATCACCGAGAAGGCAAGGTATGGGTTGCAAGCCGGGTCAGGAGATCGATATTCGATTCGGGTGGCTTGATCGCTGTTTTTCTTTGCAATCGGTACTCGAATCAGACCACTGCGGTTGTTGCGCGCCCACGAGATGTGCACCGGGGCTTCGAATCCAGGCACGAGTCGTTTGTAACTGTTGATGTTCTGATTTGTGATCGCGGTTATCTCGGCTGCGTGTCGCAACAAGCCTGCCATGAATTGTTTGGCAGTAATCGACAAGTTGTAGGGATCTTGTCCGTCATGAAATGCGTTTTGCTCGTCTTTGAACAAACTCAAATGCAGATGCATGCCCGAACCTTGAACTCCCTCGAGCGGTTTTGGCATGAACGTGGCGTGAACGTTGTGCAGAGCGGCTATCTCTTTTACGACCAGTCGAAATGTCATCACGCTGTCGGCCATGGTCAAAGCGTCGGTGTGTCGGAGATCAATTTCGTGTTGGCTCGGAGAGTCTTCGTGAAAGCTGTATTCGACCGGAATACTCATTGTCTCGAGTGTTCGAATTGTCTCTTTGCGCAACGAACTCGTGATGTCGTTGCTGGTCAAATCAAAAAAGCCGCCCTCGTCAAGAGGTATGGGTCGCGAGTCGAGCTTTGGCGAATCAAAATAGAAATATTCGATGTCGGGTGCCACATAAAACTGATAGCCGTGCTCTCGCGCTTTGTTCAGGTTGCGACGCAAAACTTGTCTCGGATCACCTTCAAAAGATGTGCCGTCAAGTTTGGTGATGTCACAAAACACTCGAGCTTCGGCACCTTTAGGGT
The DNA here is from genome assembly GCA_964407365.1 of uncultured Ferrithrix sp. Lineage (GTDB taxonomy): Bacteria > Actinomycetota > Acidimicrobiia > Acidimicrobiales > Ilumatobacteraceae > BACL27. The sequence goes on along the minus strand of CAYOVI010000005.1, from coordinate 36,211 downwards.
CGACCCAAGGCAAAACTTCAAACGTGTTCGGGTCAGGAAATGCAAGTACGTCACTCTCTTGAATTCGACTAAACCCGTCGATAGCCGAACCGTCAAAGCTCATGCCGTCGTTGAGTGCGTTTTCCATTTCTGCAGGGCTGATCGCAAAGCTCTTGAGGTTGCCGAGCACGTCGGTGAACCATAGGCGAACAAGCCGAATGCCGCGCTCTTCAACCGTGCGCAAAACATAATCGCGTTGTTGTTCGATCATCTCAACACTCGCTTTGGCCTTGTTGCACCATGACAGTCTGCCACCGCAACCCCGAATTTCACTCGGGTCACGGTGGCAGGACTGGCTACTTTTTATTTGCTTTCTTTTTGCCGGCGCTCTTCTTGGAAGACTTTCCCGAGCTCTTTTTTGGCGACGATTGACCACAAACTGTTTCGAGGATCAATTGTGTGACTACGTAGGGATCCATGTTTGCGTTCGGACGTCGGTCTTCTGCGTAGCCCTTTTGGTCACGGGCAACCTGCCACGGAATTCGCACCGATGCGCCACGGTTTGACACACCGTAACTGAATTGGTTGTAAGGGGCAGTTTCGTGCTTGCCGGTCAAACGACTTTCAATGTCGTGTCCGTAGTTGCTGACGTGTTCATTGATTCGGGTGCCAAGCGCTTTGCACGCGTCATCGATCGCCTTGTAACTTGAGCGCATTGCTTTTGTCGAGAAGTTGGTGTGACAACCTGCTCCGTTCCAATCACCTTTTTGCGGTTTTGCATCTAGTGAAATCACCACGTCGTAGTCTTCGGCCACGCGATGCAGCAACCATCGTGCGACGTGCAACTCATCGCTGACCGAAAGTGCGTCAAGCGGGCCGACTTGAAACTCCCATTGACCTGGCATCACTTCGGCGTTTGTTCCTGAAATATGCAGCCCAGCCTCGAGACACATCTCGGTGTGAATCTCGACGATTTCGCGACCCATCACTCGTCCGGCGCCAACGCCACAATAATAAGGACCTTGCGGGGCTGGTTCACCTGATAGCTCTGGAAAGCCAAGTGGTCGTCCGTTGAGACGCATCATCGTGTATTCCTGCTCGATGCCGTAGATCATTTTGTGATCTGCATAGCGCTTGGCAGTCTCGGCACAAAGTGCTCGGGTGTTTGTTGGGTGAGGTTTGCCAGTCGAGGCCAGCAAAACTTCGCACATCACGAGAATGTTTTTGCCACCACGAATCGGATCTTTGCAGCTGAAAACCGGATTCAAAATGCAGTCTGAAGATTCACCCGTGGCCTGGCTTGTTGATGATCCGTCAAAACCCCAGATCGGTGGCACTTTGGTGCCGCTTTCGATGATCTTTGTCTTGGAACGCAATGTTGGTGTTGGTTCGACGCCGTCGATCCAGATGTATTCGGCTTGAAATGGCATTAACTTTCCTCTCGATATTGAATCAGCCATGGTGATTGATTCTGAAGTGATCTATTTTTGCCGATTGCCGTTTCTCGACCGTTGCCCGTTTGTAAACGGAGTGTGAAGTTTTGCCTGGGTAGCCTGATGTCGTGGCCGAATTCGCCAATCTTCGCGTTGGGCTTGCCCAAATCAACCCCACTGTGGGTGCGCTTCGAGAAAACGCCGCCAAAATAGTTGACTACTACCAACAGGCCGTTGCGGCAGGTTGCGATGTCGTGGCGTTTCCCGAGCTGTCGATAACTGGTTATCCGCCCGAAGATTTGGTGCTTAAAAAAGGGTTCGTAGCCGAAAATAGGCAGGTGCTAAATGCGATTGTTGAGTCGGTGGGCGAAACTTTTGCTGTTATTGGCTTCGTCGACCAGGCCAAAGACTCGGCCGAGATATTCAACGCCGCAGCAATTTGTCAAAATCAAAAAATTATCGGTGTGTATCGCAAGCACCTGTTGCCTAACTACAACGTTTTTGATGAGCAGAGATATTTCAGTCCGGGGGCGCACAATTCGTTGTACACGATCAACGGGGCAAGCGTGGGTGTGACGATTTGTGAAGACATCTGGGATGCAAATGGCCCGGTTGCGGCGCAAGCGTCTTTGGGTGCGGTGTTGAACCTAAACATAAATGGCTCGCCGTTTCACGCCGGCAAAATCGGCTCGCGTCGTGAAATGTTGAGTTCTCGCGCTCGCGACGCCGAGTGCGTAATTGCTTATGTCAACCAAGTCGGGGGACAAGACGAACTCGTGTTTGATGGTGGCTCGATGGTTTTGGCCGCCGACGGCACCATCGTGGCCAGTGCAGCACAGTTTGTCGAAGAGTTGCTGGTTTGCGATTTGCAGCTGCCAAAATCAAAATCAATGCCCGCACCCCAGCAGATTCGAGGACAAATTGCCGAACCACTCGATAAAGATGCTCAAATTTTTGCCGCTCTCGTAGTCGGCACGAGAGACTACGTGCACAAAAATGGGTTCAAAGATGTTGTGCTCGGACTTTCGGGCGGCATCGATTCTGCATTGGTGGCAGCCGTTGCGACTCAGGCACTTGGTTCGGCCCATGTGCATGGTGTGGCGATGCCCTCTCGCTATTCGTCGGCAGGTTCGCTGACCGATGCAGAGTTGTTGGCAAAAAATTTGGGCATAGATCTTCGAGTAATTTCGATTGAGCCAGCATTCGGTGCCTATCTTGATTCTCTTGAGTCGAGTTTCGTGGGCCACAACCCAGACCTGACCGAAGAAAATCTGCAGAGCCGAGTTCGGGGCACGACGTTGATGGCGCTTTCGAACAAATTCGGCTGGATGGTCTTGACCACCGGCAACAAGAGCGAAGTAGCTGTCGGCTATTTCACCTTGTATGGCGACGCGGTTGGCGGTTATGCGGTGATCAAAGATTTGTTCAAGACAAAGGTTTATGAGATCTGCGCCTATTTCAACAAAGAGAGTGGTCGAGATTTGATTCCCCAGTCGATCATCAAGAAGGCGCCTTCTGCAGAACTGCGACCTGATCAGCGCGACGACCAAAGTCTGCCACCATACGATGTTTTAGATCCGATCCTCGAGATGTATGTCGAGAACGACATGACTGCTCAGCAGATCATCGAGCTCGGTCATGATCCTGCTCTAGTGAAGCGCATTGCCCGACTTGTTGACATGAATGAATATAAACGACGGCAAGGTGCACCTGGTGTGCGAATCAGCACCAAGGCGTTTGGCAAAGATCGACGCTTGCCGATCACCAACAAATATTCTGGTTAGTTGTGAACCAGACCGCCGCGACGGTGGTAAGAGTAGATCAACAATGTCGCAGTGGCGGCGCTAATCGCGCCGATCAATGATGGCAAGGCGATGCCGCCACTCGACTCATAAGCACGAGTAGCCACCAAACTCATGACACTTCGACCCAGAGTGCCAGCACCAATGACAAGACCAAGTCCGCTGCCGGGCCTCGTTGGCACAAGATGCGTAGCCAGAGGCAACATGCTGACAACTGCAAATTCGAAGCCCAATATATATACGAATAGGGCCATGAGTCCCAGCACGAGGTTTTCAGAGACGAACCAAAGCGCCAGACCCCCCGGCACCATGATCAGACATCCGATGGCGATGCTGGCTTCTTTTCCCCAGTTGTCTGTTTTTTTAGCGCTCGTGATCGAGGCATAAAGTTCGACCACACCGAAACTGAAACCGACAACAGCGATACCTATTGCACCAAAACCAAACTCGTCGTCAAGCCATGCACCGAATGTTATGAAAATGCATTGGCTCGCGCACATCGTCGAAAACATGGTCGCAACAACAAGCCATCCCCGACCGCTTAGTCTCACTCCGTCGTCGGCGACTCTCGAAGAAACTTCGTGCTCTTCTGATTTAATGCGTGACGCAATGAACATAATTGAGACTGCCGAGCCCAAGACCCCCGCCAGAAATCCGGCTCGCCAACTGACAACCGCTGTGATCACCCCCATCAGCGAAACTCCGAGCAAAAGACCAAGGGCCCAAGAAATCTCGGTGATGCCTATGTAGCGACCCCTTTTTTCGTATGGCACATGATCTGAGATCCAACCAGACATGCCGAGATCAAAGAAATTTTTCATGACGCTGATCATCGTCACGCCAACGGTAAAGATGAAAATGTTTGGTGAAATGCCAGAAGTGAGCGCCCCGATGCCGATGCCGATCAAACCTGTGAGCATCGCGGTGCGTCGTGACATGCGATCGACAAACCTGCCGATAAATGGCGAGAGAAGCCCTGAAAGCTCAGAGATCGTGAGCGCAACACCTATCTCGGAAAGCGAGATGTCGAAACCTTTGGCGATAATCGCCACAAATGGGGGAGTGAATCGATAACACGCATTTGTTGTGAGTCGCGCACCGGTGAGAAGTGTGATGTTTTTCTTGACCAGTGCAGAAAATGAATCATCAAGCCAACGACTGAGCACGAGGATTAACGCTACAACTAATCGCTAGAGCGATTCGCTCGAGTTCATTTTGCCTATCACCTCGACTAGCCGACCGGCACTCAACTGATTTTGAGCATCGAGTTCGAACCAACATCCACCCAGGTTCTCGAGGCGATTGTCAGAGACATTGAGTGCGCGACGAAGAGTGCGAATCACGCCACTGTGGCTTATGACAAGGGCGTTGCCTCCGCGACATTTGTCGGCAATGTCAATGAAGGCTTCGGTCATTCGCTTGACGACTTGCTGATTGGGTTCAAAGTTTTCGGGTTGGCGACGCGCAGCAAGAAATCCAGGCCAACCTCGTTCTATTTCTGCGTATGTCAAACCTTGCCACGGGCCAATCTGAGATTCTTTAAGACGATCATCGATGTGTATATCGGTCACTTGATGCTGTTTGGCAATGATCTCTGCTGTGCGAAGAGCTCGTTGGAGAGAACTTGTTGCTATCAGGTCGAATCGACCAAGTTTGCTCGCCGCTTGGTGCGCCTGTTGAACGCCTTCTGAAGTTAGGGCGATATCGGCTTGGCCCTGCCATCGACCTTCGGCGTTCCATTCTGATTGTCCGTGACGAAGCACCAACAGGCGAGTCGTTGACTTTATGGTGCGAAGAGATTCAGACACCCAAGGCAGGGTAGTGCCTTGGGTACGCTGACTGCATGGCGCAATTGAGACTTTTTGCCTCGGCCCGACAAGCTGCGGGCACCTCAAGCCAACAAATCGCGGGACAGACCGTAGATGAGGTATTGCAAGTTGCCGCTGAGAGATTTGGTGCAGAATTTGTTGCGGTGATGAAGACATGTCGTGTGTGGCTAAATGGACAAGAGACAGTCGGGACGGCCCTCGTGGGCGACGCCGACGAGGTGGCGTTGTTGCCACCAGTCTCAGGCGGATGCGCGAATTTTTACGAAATCGCAACCGAGCAGTATGGCTGAATCGTCAGATCCGTCTGCGATGACCACCGCAGAGTTGCGAAGTGCGCGCGCCGCGTTGCAGATGCAAGAAGACGTCATCTCATTTGTTCGAAGAATGGCCCAAGGTCGTTGCGATTTGGCTCGCGACGAACAACGTCGTCGTACCGATGGCACACCGGCCTCTGGTATGAGTGTCGTAGATATAGCAAATGTTTTCGGTCAAGAACATGGTGGTGGCTCCACTCGACCACCTCGTGAAACAAATATCTCAGCCGATCATCAACTAGTCGTTGAACTCGAAAAACTGTGCGAGCGAGTAGGTTTTGGTGAACTGCGCACGCTTGATGACTCGGCACTTCAGGATGCAATCGATGAAATCGAAAAATTTGAACTTGCTCGGTCGGCTGAGCGAAAAAACTTGTTCGCAAAAATCGACTCACTGACTGCCGAGTTGGTCAAGCGCTATAAACACGGCGGCGCAAACGTCGAATCTCTCTTGTCTGACTAAACGAGGCAAAAACCGACCATAGCGATAGGTTTTAAAGCCCTATGCAGCGTGTAGCGGTCATTTCGATGCACACTTCGCCCTTGGCCCAACCAGGTGTCGGTGACGGCGGGGGTATGAACGTCTATGTTCGCGAACTCGTTTCGGCAATGGCTCAACGAGACGTTCAGTGCACAACCTATACGCGAGCATGGAAAGTGGGGTTGCCCAAAGTGGTTGAGGTCGAGCCGAACCACAAGATTGTGCACATTGAGGCGGGCCGATTTGATCTTTCGAAAGATGAATTGCTTGACGTCGTGGATCTCTTCACCCAGAAGGTGGCCGAGCACATAGAAGAGTCTGGCGGTGCGGATGTTTTGCATGCCAATTATTGGTTGTCAGGTCTCGTTGGCCATCGACTAAAGCATCAACTTGGTTTGCCTTTGGTCACGACTTTTCACACTTTGGCTCGAGTCAAGTCGCTTGGGGGTGACACAGAGTCGGTTGTGCGCGAGCGGGCCGAACTCGAAATTATTGGCTGTGCCGATGCGATTTGTGTCAGTTGTCCGGAAGAACTCAGCCAATTTCGAGATCTCTACGGTGATTCACCCGGTGTTATTGCAGTTGCGTCGCCCGGTGTTTCTACTGCATTTTTCTCACCAGGTGATCGTCGAGGCGCGCGACTTGCCCTCGGTTGGGGCAACAAACCTTTGATGTTGTTTGTGGGACGCATTCAACCATTGAAGGGTGTCGACATTGCGGTCAGAGCCTTGGCCAAAGTTGAGAACGAACAAACCGAGTTGATGATCGTCGGTGGCGCCAGTGGCTCGTTTGGTTCTAGTGAGTCAACTCATGTCAGAAAACTGATACGTGATCTGAATTTGAATGGTCGAGTCCATTTTGTCGATCCACAGCCACACCATTTATTGTCGACCTATTATCGGGCGGCCGATGTCGTCTTGGTGCCGTCACGAAGTGAGAGTTTCGGTCTCGTTGCTCTCGAAGCGGCCGCATGTGGCATACCTGTCGTGGCCAGTGCGGTAGGTGGACTTCTCAATTTGGTCGAACACAAACGCTCAGGCTTTTTGGTCAAAGATCGAAATCCGGAAGAATTTGCCAGGTATGTCAATGAATTGCTGGCAGATCCGATGCTGGGGTTGACGATGGGCAATCACGCCGCGCAGCGGGCCAAAAACTATTCATGGTCGGCAACAGCAGAGAGCGTCGTTGGCTGTTATCGCGCCCTTCTTGCCAGCCAATTGGTCAATTGCTCTTAGAGCCGTGAGTGATCTTTTCGACGAATCGGCGATTGCCCGCATCGAGCGTCAAATTGATGAGTGGTTGGGAAGAGCAAGAGCGAGCCATGTCAATATTTTGGCGGTCGATCGTTCGGATGAAGATGAGTTTCGATGGTATGTGCGAATGGCTGGTGAAGAAAAAGACTTCACAACGATTTGGTTCACTCTCGGGCAGCGCACGCTTCGATATGAAACCTATGTCATGCCGGCGCCGGAGCAAAATTCCGAAGCACTATACGAATCTCTTCTTCGTCGCAACGAAAAATTGGTCGGTGTGCATTTTTCGATCGGCTTGGAAGATGCGATCTATCTGCGCGGCGAAATTGGCTTGGCTGCTTTGAACGAAACCGAACTAGACAGAATTATCGGCACACTTTATTCGACAGTAGAGCAGTTGTTTTGGCCGCTATTAGAAATTGGTTATGCCAAGGCCGCGACCTTGCGCACACAACGAGATAGCACTCGGACTATCTAGCGTTCGGGGAAGTCGTTGGGTGGTTCGAGTGCGTCTAACTAGCCTGAACATCGAGGTGTCAAAGCGATGACGGCAACAAAATCGACAAAGTCAATGCTTGGCGTCATTGGTGGCGGAAACATGGGCTCTGCGCTTGTTCGCGGACTGCTGACCTCAGGTTTTCCTTCTGAGCAAATCGTGATCGTTGAAAAAGACAGTGCCCGAGTCAGCGCACTTAAGAGAGAGTTTGCAGATATCGAAATTTCGTCCAATTTGCCGAAGTGTGATTCTGTTGTCTTGGCCGTCAAGCCGACGGATATCGCCACAGTTTGCAGCGACCTAAATCAAACCGAAGTTCGCCAAATATTGTCGATTGTGGCCGGGGTGAAAATTGCTTCGATTGAGAAATCGATTTCAAGAAAAGTTGCTGTGATTCGTGCCATGCCAAACACACCCGCGCTGATTGGTCAGGGTGCTTCGGCAATGGCGGCTAGTTCGACATGCGATTCAAAAAATATCTCGTGGGCTAAAAATATTTTGCTCGGGGTCGGAACAGTGGTCGAGGTCGGCGAAGACTTGCTTGATGCGGTGACCGGACTATCTGGCAGTGGGCCCGCCTATGTTTTTTTGTTGGCTGAAGCGATGATCGATGCGGGTGTGCGACAGGGTTTGTCCAAAAAAGTCGCAGATGAACTTGTGCGTCAATTGTTAGTCGGGTCTTCACTGTTGCTTGCTGAAAGTTCTGAGTCTCCCCAAGAGTTGAGAGCAAAAGTAACTTCACCCAACGGCACAACGGCAGCCGGAATTGCTGAGTTGGTTGGTAAACAATTCGAGCAGATTATCGTCGCTGCGGTTGATGCAGCAACCAAAAGAAGCAAGGAGCTCGGAAAATAATTTCGAGGATATTTGTCTCAGATGTTGTTTTTTATCCTCGAATTTGTGTCTAAAGTGATCGTAGAAATGTCGCAAGATCACCGGGCGGGGTAACCCCCCAACTGGGAGTCGCGCTCGCAAGAGCTGCGCCGTTTGAGCCGGTGCCGTCGGGGGGTTGGCACCGGCTCTTACGTTTCTCAGTATCGTGAGTCAACCATGGCAGCAAAATATTCAACCATTTCATTTCTCTCTGATTACGGAACACGAGATGAATTTGTGGGTGTTGTCAAGAGCGTGATTTATGAGATCGCTCCGCAATGTCGCGTTGTAGATTTGACCCACGAAATTGAGCCTTTTGACGTGCGATCAGGTTCGTTGTCACTGGCTCGAAGCGTTTCTTATGTTTCTAGTGGAGTTGTGCTGGCCGTTGTCGACCCCGGAGTTGGTTCGTCACGGCGGGCCGTTGCAGTTGAGGTCGCCGATGGCAAAGGGGTGTTTGTCGGACCAGACAATGGATTGTTGGCGATGGCAATTGCCCTTGCTGGCGGTGCTGGTCGGGCCGTTTGCTTGACGAACACCGATTATCACCTCGCAAGTCCCGGCGAAACTTTTGCCGGTCGCGACATCTTTGGGCCAGTCGCGGCCCATCTCTGTAACGGGGTTGACCTTGCCGAGTTTGGCGAACTCATCGACCCGGCTCTTTTGTTGCCGGGAGTTGTTCCGTTGCCACGTGACCAAGACGGTGCAATTCATGTTGAAGTTACTTGGGTTGATCGTTTCGGCAATTGTCAGTTGAACGTCGGTCCTGACGATGTGAAAGATTTCGGTGACACGCTTCGTGTCGAAATCGGCACGATTTTGAGCGGCGTAGCTACTAGTCGCGAGCAGATCGTTCGATCGCTGAAAATTGTGCGAAGTTATGACGCGATCGGTTCTGGTCTTGGTTTGGTCGTCGATTCATATGGCATGCTCTCGCTTTGTGTAGATCGAGGTTCTGCTGCGAGAGAACTGAATATTGGCCAGGGCGATCTCGTTGTGCTGTCACGTCTCGACGACAATAATCATCAAGCACAAGCAGTGACCACTTCGGTCAAGATTGATCGTAAGAGATAGTTTCGATATATGCGACCTGCCACTACTTTGACCCTTGCGCTTTTGCTTGCAGTAATTTTTATAGCCGGTCTTATATCAATTGTTGGAAGGTAGATCTCGTTTCGCTCGAACAGAGTTGGTGGCAACCAAAAACCCTGCGAACAAAACGCAAAGACCAACCAACAGAGTGACCGAAAATGCGCGATCTTTGCCGAGCCGACCTGCAAGTGTGCCACTGGCCGAGAGCACGAGAGTGCCGAGGGCTACCAAAACATTGCCGAGCGCCAAGCGTCTTGGGGCGACGACAAATCTCGGTGTTGCAGATTTAAAATTAGGATTTTGCGCTTTGCTGATGCGCCAAGTCGACCAAAGCGCGCCAAAAATTATCACCAAGGCCGGCAACCCAGAGCCAACGGCAGCCATGGCTCTTGGGAGAACGCCAAACAGTTCGCGAGCGCTAGGAAATTCACCGTCGATGATCTGACGTTTGGTTGGCGCCACAGTTATGACTCCGGCACTGAATGCACTGAGCACGACGAGCAGCCGACGAAGTTGATCGGCGAGTCTTTTGCTCGTCAACAAATAAACGGTGCCAAGAGCCAGCCATGCAACGTTGAGAACGGCGCCCGTTAGGAAGAAAATTCGAAACGCGAGAATTGACCAACCCGTTGCCTCGGCCCACCAAAGCGCGGCTGCGCCGATTGCGAACAGAATCATTGCAATAGTCCAGGCCAATTCATTTGGCGCACCTCGTCGATGCCAGCGGTCGAAGGTGCAAAGAGCAAAGGCCACGGCAATCAAGGCCGCACTGCCGGCCAAAGCCGAATTCATTTGAACAGCCTTTTGATTGGCCAATTGGCTCTAACCAACCCAGTATTTGCCCATGCGCTCACGCAAGCACGATAACTCGGGCCGGTAGCAGTCTGTTCCACGAGCCCTTTAGTAAAGAGACAAAATATCTATTGATTGGACTTTGTGAAAATCTGCACTTAGACATAGCCTGTTGCCATGACCCAACTTCAACGCCGCAGAATACCAGAGGCTGCCGTGACACGACTGCCCGTGTATCTGCAAATTTTGAACAACCTACAGGCCACAAACGTTTCGCGATTTTCGAGCGATGAACTCGCCGTGTTGGCCGGAGTCAACGCAGCCAAGGTGCGTAAAGACCTCTCGTATTTGGGTAGCTATGGCACCAGAGGTGTCGGATACGAGGTCACCTATTTGATCCATCAAATCAAGCGCGAACTCGGCTTATTGCGTGAATGGAACGTAGTCGTTGTTGGTGCGGGAAATTTGGGATGCGCTCTTGCCAAGTTCGGAGGCTTTGCGCCGCGCGGTTTTCCGGTCGTAGCAATCGTTGACAATGATTCAAAGAAGATCGGTCAGACTGCCGGCTCTTTGACAATTGGAGATGTTCGAAATCTTGGAAAAATCGTTCGCGACTCGAATGTCTCGATCGGGGCAATCACAACCTCGACTAGCGCGGCTCAGTCTGCTGTTGATGCGTTGGTCGATGCAGGCGTGGCATCAATCTTGAATTTTGCTCCAATTGTTTTGGCCACACCGAGCAGTGTTTCGGTGCGCAACGTAGATCTCGGCGTTGAGTTGCAAATTTTGAGCTATTACGAACAGATGCGCACCGAAGATTCAGATCGCTCAAAGTCGCAAACCAAACCAGCCACAGTTTCGGTCTAGTCACCGTTTGGGGTGCGCCTAACCTAATAGGGTGCGCCAATTGCTCAATTTACGGTTGTGGGCTGCCCTTGGCATTTTAGGTGTTGTCGGGTTTTTGATTGTTTTGGTTGCTTGTGACGATTGCCTTGGTCGTGATGGTGATCTAGTCGCCATCTCGGTTGACGTTGAGAAAAACATCGAAACTGCTGCAGTAATAGTGTCTTCTTCGCTCTCAGATGAATGGCGACTCGACAACGGTCGCACCGTGGGTGAGTCGTCTGTTTTGTTAGATGATGGACGTCAAATTTTTATTGCGGGCGATACGCCCGGTGAAAATGATTGTGATGACTTGAGTGTTGCCTCAAATTGTGTTTTTTTGGCCAACATGTTCGGAGATTCAGTGATGTGGTTTGCGTTGACCAACACGAACTCAGACAGACCCACTCGTGTTCTCGAGTTGCCAAGTCTCATCGACATGCTCGATTCGGGAGGTCGCGGAGTATTGGCAAATGGTTGGATTGTGCGTTTGGCCAACGGCGTCAAGCGCACTTGCGGTGAAGACACCGGCACCTTGCGTGAATTCATTAACAACTATTCGCCCGACAAAAGCCTGACAAAGTTGAATTTGATCACCGACCAAGTCGACGAAGTCGTTTGCAGCGGTTGATCTAAGCGTTGGGAAACAGCCTCACGATTTTCGCAGCCGCTTTATAGGCGGCTTCGGCTGGGCCAGTCTCGTCGGGACGCAAAAGGTTCGCCATTATTCGCAAGACCCACTCCATCAAGGTGCGACTGTGAATGCCAACACGAGAAAGTTCGCGCATCAGCAAAGGCTGACCGATGATGCGGGCGAATAGGCGAGCGACCTTGAAGTATTGACCGTATTCATCCTCAATCAACTGCTCATATCTCTTGAGTGCCATCGCATCGCCTGACACCAGAGCCTCATGCAAAACATCAGCGGCCATATGCGCCGTCTCGTATGCATAGTCGATGCCCTCGCCATTGAAAGGGTTGACACTGCCGGCTGCATCACCGATGACAATGTGTGTTGGTCCGATTTTTGGTCCGACTGAACCACCCATCGGTATTTTTCCACTTGTGGCTTTGCATTCGGGAGAAGTGGGGTCGATCTCCCACTTGTCGGCAACCATATACGCATAAGAGTCGAGCAATTGGGAAGTGTTGACTTCTTTGAAGTTCTTGAAAGTTGAAAGTAGTCCGACGCCGATATTGATGGTGCCGTCACCAACCGGAAATATCCATCCGTATCCTGGCATCGAATTGCCGTTGCGATCTTTGACGTCAAGAGCAGACTCGATCCATGGTTCTTGGTGTCTCGGACTTTTCCAATATGTGCGAATTGCGGTGCCATATGGCCAAGATCTCTCTCTTGAGGTGCCCATGCTTCGACCAAATCTTGAATTTGCGCCGTCGGCAACGAGCACGTAGTCGGCATTGATCGCAACAGTCGAGTTGTCGTTTTTGTTGGTTACCATCGCTCCGCGTACGCAGCCCTTTTCCATGATCGGCGCAACCGCCTCGTGTTCTTCGAGAAGTTTCGCGCCGGCATTTTGGGCATTTCGGGCGACCATCATGTCAAGTTCGCGACGGCGCACCACATAGCCATAACTCGGATATATCGGATGTGACGGCCATTGCAATTCAAGAGCCTTGCCGTGTGCGGTTGCGCGAAGACCCTCATAGCGATGAAATTTTGAAAGTTGTGCCGACAGACCCATGTCGTCGAGTTGTTTGACCGCGCGAGGCGTCAGACCGTCGCCACAGGTTTTTTCGCGCGGAAATTTTTTGCGTTCGACGATCGTGACGTCGTGCCCATGTTTTGCCAGCCAGAAACCGGCTGCCGAACCAGCCGGCCCACCACCGACCACGAGAACTTCTGTGCGAAGTATTTTTGTCACTTCGCTTGTTAGATCGAGGGGCTTGATCTCAGTTTCTATTTATTTTCCAGAGGGTCGTGGGTCGGTGCCGACCATTGTCGGCGGGTTTGGCAACGCAGAAAAAGTTTCCGCGAGATTGTCGTAATTAACAGAACCGTTTTCGAGACCCAAAAATATTTCTGATTCCGGTGAGCACCAAGTTTCAAACTCGGTCTTCCACTGTTCGCTCTCTTCGTCGGCTCCACTGATTTCATATCGCTCATGGCAGACGACCCCAAGAATTTCGGCATCGGTCAGACCGCCACCGAATTTTTCGCCCTGTTGTGGCATTGGGTTGCCATTGTAAGAAAGAGTTTCGTGTGCACCGCCTTCGCGGTTCGGGTCGCCATAGACCTTGATTCCTTTTGCGACGAACTGCTGCGAACCTGCGTAAACGAAATTCAGCATGTCTTCGATTTTCGGAAAAGTCTTTAGAACTTCACCCTGATAGAGAACCCGACCGGCCCCACCTGCACCGTTTGCACCATGGCAACCTGCGCACGAACCATAGACTGCCGCCCCGATCGCCATTGGACCCTCAACTGTTTTTTCTTGGGGCTTGACGGCCAGCAAATACATGAATGCCCAAAACGGCAAGAGACTCAACGCCGCCATCGCCCAGAACGGAATCTTCTTTCGGGTCTTTGCGGCAACGACGTAGCTCGGATCAGGAGGCGGAGGTGGAGCTGCGCTTGCAACTTGCGGGGCTGCAGGTTTTGTTTCGGCAGCCTTTGCTGGAAGGTTTGAAGCAGATTCACCTGAGTCGCTAGCCGGTGATTTGCCCGCGAGTGCATCACGTGCGGCTTGCGCGCGCTTCAAAAGATGCTCAGGTACTCCGGCCACGATTCTCCTTGAATCAAAATTCTTGCGATTGCTTTGTTATTGCTTAATAGGTTAGACGCAATTACATCGAGAATTCTAAGTTCACGATCGCACAACCACTTGGCGCGACCTCGGCTACCGAAACTCGGGCAATTGATTTGAACAATCGCTCGCGAGTGTGACCTACGAGTCACTGGTATGGGCCCGTCAAATACTGACCTGAATGTCTGCCCGACTAGGCTAAAAACAGATTTTCAGAGGAAAGGCAAGCCCTCAAAAAATGCTCGCAATTGACATTCTCAGGTGGCCAGGAATGAACCAAGCATTTCTGTTTTCACTGGTGTTGACCACTGCGATGAGTCTCGCCGTGATTCCAGTTGGCAAGCGCCGCAAATTCGACCGCAAAGCAACCTGGGGAGAGGCGATGTTTGCATCGGCCTATATCTTTTTGGTTTTGTTCTTGGCCTTTGGGGTCGTGCCTCATCAATTCATCGACCATGCCGACAAAGAGTTGGGTTGGCGCAAAGACAAACTTGTGTATGGACCTTTCGACATTTTGAAGTCAGACACGGTGGGTGGAAGTTTTCCGATCACAATTAGCTACGAGGCGATTCGCGACGTCATCGCTGTTGGCATTCACTTCTTTTACATAGGTTTGATGATGTATCTGTTTAGTTGGTGGCAAAAACGCGGTGAGGTCAAGAGCGTCGAAGTTGTTTCATCGAGTTACGGTCGGCCTTTGGTGAAGAAGAGTTGAGCGATGGCAAAAACTGACGCAAACCCGCCGATGATGCCATTCACCGACGACTATCAACTCGTCGAAGTGGACGCAGATTATTTGAACAAGGCGGTAAAACCCAAGCAGTTCATTCACATTGACCAGTCAGAGTGCATCATGTGTGAAGGTTGCGTCGACATCTGCCCGTGGAAGTGCATTCACATGGTCAATCTCGACGCGATCTCAGAGGCCAATGGCACAGAGATGCCGGGGGATGACCCGTCAGACAAAGTTGTGTTTATTATCGACGACGACGTGTGCACTCGTTGTGCGCTGTGCGTCGATCGATGCCCAACCGGTGTAATTATTTTGGGCAAGGTAGGTGCTGCGCCTGCCACAGGTGAAACCCATATGCGAACCAACAACCACGGCTATTCGTACGGCATGAGATTCTAGAAACGGAGATATTTGATGGCACAAATGATCGAACAAAAGTCTCGTTTGACTCTTAAGCAGCGCATGACAAAGCTCAACGAGTCGGTGCAGTCGAGCCAAGCCTGGAATTCGATTTTCAGGCCAGGGTCGATCTTCAGAAAGGGTTACTCTGACTCGCCAAGAAATCGTTCATACGTCGTGATGAACTCGGTGCTTTATCACCTGCACCCTGTCAAAGTGAAACGACACGCCGTGAAAGTCAGTTACACGCTTTGCCTTGGTGGTTTAAGTTTCTTTCTTTTTATTTTGTTGACGATCACCGGCATTTTCTTGATGTTCTTTTATCGACCAACATCTGCAAACGCTTGGCAGGACATTCAATCCCTGCATACCTCGGTGACTTTTGGTCTCATGGTGCGAAACATGCATCGTTGGGCTGCACACCTCATGGTGTTGTCGGTGTTCTTGCACATGGCGCGAGTTTTTTATCATGGTGCTTACAAGGCGCCACGCGAATTTAACTGGGTCATCGGTGTCATTCTTTTGACCCTGACTTTGTTGCTCTCTTTCACTGGTTATCTGTTGCCATGGGATCAATTGGCACTTTGGGCAGTCACGGTAGGAACAAACATGATGGGATACTCACCTGTCATCGGGTCTCAAGTGCGGTTTGTTCTGCTTGGTGGTGTCGAGATCGGCCCAGAAACTTTGTTGCGTTGGTATGTGTTGCATGTTTTATTGTTTCCATTCGTGACGGTCATCTTTCTCGCGATACATTTTTGGCGCGTGCGTAAAGACGGCGGAATCTCAGGACCTCTCTGATGGCTGGCATACCTGAGCATCTTCTAAAGCGCGCACAAGAGGCGCGCGAAAAAGCCGCCGCTGGTGCTGCTGGCTCGACTGCAAGCGCACCCAAAGACGATGCTTCGCGAATTCCAAGCGAACTTTTAGATCGCAACAAGAGTGCGGTTGCAGTTGCCGAAAAGGCAACTGCTGTGGTGCCTGCGACGACAAGCGATGGTGTGCCGTTTGGGGCTGGGCCCGGCGGTCACACCCAAAGATTGCTGACCGTCGTAAAGTCAGGCTCAATTCAAGATGTCAAAGCGGTGCCGGTAGACAAGGTGCACACCTGGCCACACTTGTTGGGCATCGAATTCGTTGCAGCTTTGGCATGCACCGCGTTCACGTTCATGTTCTCATGGTTTGTTAACGCGCCGTTGTTGCAGGCGGCAAACTTCAATCAAACCCCCAACCCATCAAAAGCACCTTGGTATTTTTTGGGTCTGCAAGAGTTGCTGACAATGTTCCACCCGATGATTGCAGGTGTGACGATCCCCGGTATGGGCCTGATTCTTTTGATGCTGGCCCCATATATGGATCGAAACGAGTCGAATCGACCAGAAGACCGCAAAGTAATGACGAGTTTGATGACGGTGCACCTTATGTTTTGGGCAGTTCTGGTGATTATTGGTTCGTTCTTTAGGGGGCCAGGTTTCAACTTCGTGTTCCCTTGGCGCGAAGGCATTTTCTTCGAGTTGTGATCGGATAAAACTTCAATGAACTCAACAACCATCATCACGATTGCAATTGCGGTGATTGCCGTTTTGGGCCTCGGAGTCGTCTTGACGGCAACTCGTCGTTCGGACATGAGCGGTGTGGGCGTTTTGTCGCGCGAAACCCGCAAACGCGATCGAGACGCCAAAAAGTCGTTGCGCAAGTCGCGTCGAGATGTCGAGGCCGAAGCAACCCAGGCTCGCAGCACGGCCGTCGCAGTCATGGCACCAACTGAAGTCGAACCGTGGGTTGCGCCAGACCCCGAATTGGTCGGCGAGTCACGACGCGCATTTTTGAATCGCGCAACCACAACTTTGATGAGTGCAAGTCTTGGCGGTTTCGCCGCGGCATTGATTGCATTTTTGTGGAAAGGCGCAGACAGCGGTTTTGGTTCGAAGATCAGTGCCGGAAAACTTGAAGATGTGATCGGCCAGATTCGCGCAAATCGAGGGTTTCTTTATTTGCCCGAGGCTCGAGCATGGGTGACTGAATATCCAAAAGAGGCGATCTCAAAAGCCAAGTCAATTTATGCAGGTCAAGGACCGGTGTTCGCTGGCATGTCGGAAGGCATAGTTGCCCTATATCAAAAGTGTCCACACCTTGGTTGCAAGGTGCCCGATTGCAAGACCTCGCAATGGTTTGAATGTCCGTGTCATGGCTCGCAATACAACCGAGTTGGTGAGAAAAAAGGTGGACCGGCCCCACGCGGTATGGATCGCTTCGGTGTTGCAGTAAACAATGGCGTGGTTGTCATTGACACAGGCACCGTGTTCGGTGGTCCACCCATCGGCGTCAACACGACCGGACAAGAAGCAGAAGGTCCACATTGTGTCGGCGGAACTGGCGGACACTAAGTGAAAAGCTTTGCAATGTTTGCCGACACCACCACGACCATCGCTTGGGTGATTCTTCTTATCTCGATTTTGGGCTGGATTATCTATGGCCTTGGCAATTTGCGTTCGTCGAAACGTGAAATCGGTTCAGAAATCAAACTCGCCGCGAACCGAAAGCCCTACTACGACGACGAGAGACTTGAGGGCGAAAAGATTCAGCGCACACAGTTGATCGGTCTGGCGTGTCTTGCTGTGACGACCATTGCATTGCCTCTTTATTGGATTCTTGAACCAGGTCGAATGGTGGGTGCCGAAAAAGAATTTCAGCACCAGTTCGAAACTTGGGGTAGCGGGTTGTTTGCAACGACGGCTGATGGCGGCTACAACTGTGCGGGTTGCCATGGTGGCATGAAGGGCGGCGGCGGAGTTGCCTCGTATGCAATTTCAGATCCAAAAACTGGTCAGGTGAAGCAAGTCAATTGGAAGGCACCTGCGATCAACACGGTTTTTTATCGCTATAGCGAAGAAGAAGTGCGGTTCATTCTCGAATATGGTCGTCCGTTTTCGCCGATGTCTGCATGGGGTTTGGTTGGCGGTGGCCCGATGAACGAACAGCAGATTCAAACGGTCATCGAATATGTGAAGAGCATCGAGATTCCGCGCGATGAAAATGGAAAACTACCGGTTGAAAAGCAAAAAGAGATTCAAGCCGAAGCCGAACGTTTGGTAAAAGAAGGAACATATTCATCTCTTGGTGAAGCCCTGTTCAATTTAGATTTGGGCGGCGGAAATTATTCTTGCGCACGTTGCCACACCAAGGGCTGGTCATATGGTGAGCCCGAGATAACTGGTGGTGGTGCGCTTGGTCCGAATTTGACGGGTGGTTCGGCAGTCAGGCAGTTTCCACAACGCGAGGCGATGATCGAATTCATTAAAGGCGGCAGTGAGTTCGGCAAGAAGTATGGCGAACAAGGCCAAGGTTCGGGTCGAATGCCCGCATTTGGCTTGATGCTGAGCGACGAGCAAATCGCCGCGATCATCGATTATGTGAGAGGTCTATAAAAATGTTGTCGCAACTTGCTGTCAACTTTGAACCTCAACTTCGAGGCATCATCATTGTTGCTATCGCTGTTGGTGTTCTGATCGGTGGCACCTATTTGGTAGTTGGCACAAACTTGGGTGCTCGTCTCGGGTTCTTGGTCGTGCTGGCAGGTTTTTTTGGTTGGATGGCGATCATGGGCGCAATCTGGTGGACCTACGGAATCGGTCTCAAAGGTCGTGAGCCGACTTGGCAACCAGGAGAGCCCACGACCATAGTGCGCAGCCCAGATTTGCTAGATGATGCCGAAATCATGTTGACCCCGATGCAATCTTCGGGTGATGCTGTCGCTGATGCTGCTGCTGCATCGACTGCACTTCAAAACGAGGGGTGGTTGCTATTGCAAGAGTCTGACCCCCGACGCGGCCAAGCAGTCGCGTCGGCAGACGAGATTATTCAAAAGCAGGCCGAAGAATTCACGCTTGGTCAATATTTATCGGTCGCCGTCTATGACAAAGGTGGCGAGCGTTGGCCAAAGATCAATGATTCTCTCGATTTCTTGGCGTTCTTTCACGAGCCCCACTATTCGGTGGTCGAAGTAGCCCCGATCGTGCCGCAACGGGCCGAACCGGGTCGTGCACCGGCCCGCCCAGTGATCGATGAAACCCAGTCGCGACGATATGTCTATATGTTGCGCGACCTTGGCTCGAAGCGTCAGCCTTCCGTGTTTATAACACTAGGTTCGACGCTCATTTTCCTCTTGCTTTGCCGGTTGTTGCATGTTCGAGATTTGCGTCTGCGCGAAAACTTGAGTGCAGATTCTGGTTCGCGTTCTTTAGCAAAGAGCTAACACCAGTGGGCCAGTATCTTCCGATTGTTGTTCTGACAATCTTGGCAATATTGTTCGGCGTCGGATCGCTGGTGGTTTCTAAAATTTTGGCTCCTCGTCGACCCAACTCGGCCAAGCAAGCGCCATATGAATGCGGAATAGTGCCAAGTCTCGAGGCGCCCGAGAGGTTTCCGGTCAGCTTTTATGTCGTGGCGATGTTGTTCATAATGTTTGATATCGAAATTATTTTCGCTTATCCATATGCCGTTGCCAGCGAATCTTTGGGCGCTTATGGTTTTTATGAACTCTTGGCATTTAGCGCTGTCTTTTTTGTCGCCTTTGTATATGTCGTCGCACGCGGCGCACTCGACTGGGGTCCGACCAAAAAAGCCAGCAAGTTGGTGCAAGCCGATGGAGACATACTTTCGGCATCGCGTTCGACCGCAACGACGATTCGTCGAGTAGGTCTTGAAGGTCGTGAGAAAGATAAAGTTTCGGTCTGATGGGTTTGGTGCAAAATATTGCCGACGACGGTTTGGCTGGTCTCGAACATAATTTTTTGACCGGCCGTGTCGAAGAACTCGTCAAATGGTCGCGCTCTCGCTCGAGTTGGGGTGCAACTTTTGGACTGGCTTGTTGCGCAATTGAGATGATGATGGCGGGTACGGCTCACTATGACCTCGCCAGATTCGGAATGGAAGTTTTCAGGGCATCACCGCGTCAAGCCGACATCATGATCGTGGCTGGTCGAGTAAGCCAGAAAATGGCCCCGGTGTTGCGTCAGGTCTATGACCAAATGATGGAGCCCAAGTGGGTCATCTCGATGGGTGTTTGTGCCAGTAGTGGGGGAATGTTCAACAACTATGCAATTGTTCAGGGTGTGGATCAAATAGTGCCGGTTGACGTCTATGCACCAGGTTGCCCACCCACGCCAGAAACCTTGATTCATGCAATTGAAACATTGCATCAATTAATCGAAGATGGCGAGATAATGCGCCGTCGACAGACAACCGGCGCAGGAGCACAGGTTCATATTCAAGAAATTGCTGCAGGTGTGACGACCCCTGTCTCTTTGGGATCGCGTTGAACCGTGTCGCAAATTTCGCATCGTGCCGACGCTGAGTTGCGCTTCGTCGCCAAGGACCAATACCTAAAGACACTCGCCAAACTGCGCGAAGAAGGTTTTGAAATGTGCGTCGACTTGACCGCCGTCGATTATTTGACGCACCCAGGTCGCAGTGTTTCAGCTGAAGTTTTAGGCGATATAAAACTTGAGCGTTTTGAGGTCGTCGTCAACTTGCTGTCGCTCTCGCAACGTCGACGACTTCGCCTGCGAGTGCAGGTTGCAGAGTCAGATTCAACGATTGACTCGGCATTTGATTTGTACCCGGGCACTGAAGCCATGGAGCGCGAAGTTTTCGACATGTTCGGTATCACATTTAACGGTCACCCGGACCTGACCAGAATTTTGATGCCAGAAGACTGGCACGGTCACCCCTTGCGCAAAGATTATTCACAAGGAAATATCCCTGTTCAGTTCAAGGGTGCGGCATCGTGACAACAACCGAGGACACCGCTCAAACCATGAGTGGCAAAATAACAGCTGCCTCGACCAACGAGGGTCGTCAAGAACTTCAATTGCGCAAAGACGTCTCGCAAAAAGAAATTCTCCGCGGCTCGGGGGCAGTGCTGCGAATGAGCGAAGCAGAAGTAGCCGCGCTCGCCGGCATGCAAAGTCAAGATCAGACGATGATCATCAACATGGGTCCGCAGCATCCGAGCACACACGGGGTGTTGCGTTTGATGCTTGAGCTAAGCGGAGAGACCGTTCTGCGATGCAAGCCAGTAATCGGATATTTGCACACCGGCATGGAGAAAACCGGCGAGTCTTTGACCTATTTGCAAGGCGGCACGAACGTTACGCGAATGGATTACGCATCGCCATTAAATAATGAACTTGTCTTTGCCCTGACGACCGAAAAGCTGCTCGGCATCGACCAGGAAATTCCTGAACGCGCGGTTTGGATTCGAATGCTGCTCTCTGAGCTGAACCGAATCAGCAGCCACTTGCTGTTCATGGCGACCAACGGCATGGACATAGGTGCTGTCTCAATGATGCTCTACGGGTTTCGCGAGCGAGAAGAGGTATTGCGATTCTTTCAAAAAGTCACTGGTCTGCGCATGAACCACAATTTCATTCGCCCTGGTGGGGTTGCCGCTGATTTGCCGGCGGGTTGGCGAGACGAAGTTCTCAGTCTGCTCGATGCTTTGCCGGCACGTCTCGCGGAATATGAAGTCTTGATGACGGGTCAACCAATTTGGCGCGAGCGCCTGCAGGGTGTGGGTGTGATAACTCGTGATGAGGCAATTGCCTTGTCTGCGACTGGACCGATTTTGCGAAGCACTGGTTTGTCTTGGGACTTGCGTCGCGATATGCCATATCTGCGTTACGACAAAGTTGAATTCGACGTGATTGTCGGAAGTTATGGTGATGCTTTCGATCGATATTCGATTCGGTTGAACGAGATTCGCGAGTCGATGCGCATCGTGCGCCAGGTCTTGGAGGCAATGCCCCAAGGCGACTATCGAATTCAGGACAAAAAAGTTACTCCACCACCGCGAGGTCGCATCGACGAATCAATGGAAGCTTTGATTCACCATTTCAAGATTTTCACCGAGGGTTTCAAGGTGCCAGAGGGTGAAGCTTATGTGGCCATCGAAAGCCCTCGAGGTGAGATCGGTTGTTACATCGCAAGTGATGGTTCGGCTACGCCGTATCGCATGCACGTGCGCGCGCCGAGTTTTGTGAACATTCAAACCATGCCCCACATGATGCGTGGTGGTCTGGTTGCCGATGCGGTCGCCGTCATCTCGTCAGTCGACCCTGTTTTGGGTGAGGTAGACAGATGAGTCGCTTGAACGACGCAAACACCGCACTGGCCCGCGAAATTATTGCTCGGTATCCGCGACCGAAGTCGGCGTTGATTCCGTTGTTGCATCTCTCGCAAGAACAAAATGGTTACATAACCCGTGAAGCCATGCAGCATTTGGGTGAACTCGTCGGCATTACTTCGGCCGAGGTTTATGGCACTGCAACTTTTTATGAGATGTTCAAATTCGAACCAGTGGGAAAATATTTGATCAATATTTGTGGCACGATGTCGTGTGCGCTAATGGGTGCACACGAATTGATGCACCATGCCGAAAAAAAACTAGGGGTCAAAGCCGGAGGCACGACCGAAGATGGGATGTTCACCCTGGCTCACGCCGAATGTCAAGCGGCATGCACCGAAGCACCGACACTGCAGGTCAATTATCGATATCGCCTTCGTGTGACACCAGCCGACTTTGACACATTGATTGACAACTTGCGAGATGGCAAGTTGAAAGAAGAGTTTCCCCAGCACGGTGTTTTGGCGAAAGTTCGCCAATCAATCGACTCGGCCAGAGCAGTCGGCCCTCGAGCACCTGAAGATGTCAATGAATCGCCGGCATGGTTCGACGGCAAGGCCGCCTTATGAGCAAGACCTATGTGCATGCACCTGGGTTTGTTGCAGGTGATCGACCAAAAATCGTGACCTCGCGATTTGAATATGCCGACTCGTTCACTCTTGAGAGATATCTCGCGACCGACGGTTACAAGGGTTTACGGGCCGCACTGTCACGACCAGCAAGCGAGATTCATGAAGATGTCAAGAGTGCCACCGTGTTGGGTCGAGGAGGCGCCGGCTTTCCTGCTGGCACCAAGTGGGGTTTGACCCCACAGCAAGTGTGGCCACGATATCTGGTAGTCAACGGCGATGAGAGCGAACCTGGCACTTACAAAGATCGATTGTTGATGGAGCGTGATCCTCACCAGTTGATCGAAGGTTGTTTGATCGCCTGCTATGCCGCGGGTCTCTCGCAATGCTTCCTATATATACGTGGCGAGATGGCAGTTGCCCAAGAAAGGGTGGCAACCGCACTCAACGAGGCATATCAAGCCGGCTATGTGGGCAAAAATATTTTGGGTTCAAAATTTTCAGTCGACATCATCTTGCACTGGGGCGCTGGCGCCTATGTCGTGGGTGAGGAGACTGCGCTGATCGAAAGTCTCGAAGGCAATCGTGGAATGCCGCGTTTGAAGCCACCTTTTTTTCCTGCCGCTAACGGTCTCTACGGTCAGCCGACAATAGTCAACAACGTCGAGACCCTTGCCAACTTGCCATGGTTGTTGACCCACGGAGTGGCCGCATACACAGCGATTGGCACGAAAACTTCACCTGGTACCCGTTTGGTTGCCGTTTCTGGTCATGTAAAACGTCCGGGGGTTTATGAAATTGTCAATGGCACGACAACTTTTCGCGACTTGATCTTTGGAGAAGATTTTTGTGGGGGCATTCGCAACGATCATGCGTTGAAGGCATTCGTGCCAGGTGGTGGCTCTGCCCCGTGGTTCACAGCAGATCAACTTGACCTGCCATTTGAAGCCAGTCAGGTTGGGCCAGCAGGTTCAATGCTCGGCTCGGGTGCAGTAATGGTGATGGATGAGACGACCGATATTCCGGCCGCAGCGTTGACACTCACACATTTTTATGCCCACGAATCTTGTGGCAAATGCACGCCATGCCGTGAAGGTGGCACGTGGCTTGAAAGAATCTTGCGACGTGTTGTCGAAGGTCAAGGCACAGATGCAGACCTTCAACAGTTGATCGAGGTCGGAACAATGATTTGCCCTGGGGCGTTTCCGCATGCAGCCAGTGAAAAACTAGGTTTGTCTGCCGTGCCATTTCCATACAAGATGACAACCATTTGCTTTGTTGGCCCGTCGGCTTATGCGCCGGTGCATTCGGCGCTTACTTTGTTTCGAAGCGAGTTCGAGGCTCGCGTCAAAAAGCGCGTGACGATACCAGTAATGGCAGTGGCTTCAGGTGCACTGAAATGACGATCGTCGACCCAATTAAGCCCGATGCGCCGGTTGATCCGAATGCTGTCAACATCACGATCAACGACAAGCCAGTAACTGCAAAAAAAGGTGAGTTGATAATCGCGGTTGCCGATCGCACCGAAGATTTCATCCCAAGATTCTGTTATCACCCACGCATGGCCCCCGTTGGCATGTGTCGTCAATGTCTCGTCGAAGTCGAGACACCGCGTGGCCCAATGATGGTTGTCTCCTGCATGACACCCGTGGCCGAGGGTCAAGTCGTTCGCACCGCCACCGAGACCGTGAAAAAAGCCCAAGAAGGTGTTCTTGAATTGTTGCTGGCGAATCATCCACTTGACTGTCCGGTTTGTGACAAGGGCGGCGAGTGCCCACTGCAAGATCAGGCTTTCAGTCATGGCCCGGGCGAGAGCAGGTTCGTCGAAGAAAAACGACACTACGAAAAACCGATTGCGATCAGCGACATCGTCTACCTGGATCGTGAGCGTTGCATTCTTTGTGATCGCTGCACACGGTTCGCCGACGAGGTTGCAGGTGACGCATTAATCACCTTCACCAGTCGGGGCAATGACACGCAGGTATTGACGTTTCCTGACGAGCCGTTTAGTTCTTATTTTTCGGGAAACACCGTGCAAATTTGCCCTGTCGGAGCTTTGACCGCAAAACCATATCGGTTCAAGGCACGACCATGGGATCTCGAACAAACCGAGAGCACTTGCACATCGTGTTCTGTGGGCTGTCGCACTGTGGTGCAGAGCAGTCGCGACGAACTTGTTCGCTATCAGGGCGTTGATATCGACCCAGTTAATTGGGGCTGGTTGTGTGATCGTGGTCGATACAACTTTGAATCCGTCAATTCACCCAATCGATTGGCAACCCCGTTGATGAAGGCAGGCTCAGAACTTGTCGCTACTTCGTGGTCGGTTGCCCTAGAAAATGCGGCTCGCATGATTCGACTTGCTCTTGCCAAGGGTCAAAACAACGTTGCAATTTTGGGTGGAGCTCGCGGCACCAACGAAGATGCGTTTGCTTGGGCGATGTTGGCCGACAAACTCGGCATCGACCAGCGTGATGCGCAACTCGGAGATGGTTTGAGTCCAGAAGTTTTTGGTCTTGCCCAGGCAACGATCGACGAGACTTGCTCGGCAAAATCGATAATTTTGCTCGCCCCCGACCTCAAAGAAGAATTGCCCGTTCTTTATCTGCGTCTGCGCGATGCCGCCCAAAAGCGCAAAGCTCGAATTCTCGAGTTTTCTTGCCGTGACTCGGGTTTGACCCCATATGCCTGGAAGACATTTTCCTTTGAGCCTGGTGCTCAAGCACATGCCGTTCGTGATGTATTGGCGAAACCAGAAGTAAAAGAGCAGGTGGCAAATGGTGAAGTAGTCGTCGTTCTTGGCCGACAAAATTTGGCAGAGAGCGAAGTGTTCACTCTGCAGGCGCTGTCTGAAATACTCACGGCTGTTCCGAGTGCGAAAGTTTTGCCGGTTTTGCGGCGAGGCAATGTGCGCGGTGCCGTGACTGTTGGCTTGACCCCACAAAACAACTCTGGCGACGCGATAGACATTTTGAATTCTGCCGCCGCGGGCAAAATTGAATGTCTCATTTTGTTGGGTAGCGATCCGATGTCAGATGTCGCCGATGCCGGTTTGGTGCAACGAGCGTTGGCTCAAGTCAAAAATCTGATCAGCGTCGACACTTTCATTAATGATTCGAATCGCAATGCCGACTTAGTGTTGCCGGCTGCCGGCTATGGCGAAAAAAGTGGAACCACGACCAATCTTGAAGGCCGTGTCAGCAATTTGGCGCAAAAAATCACCCCTCGTGGCACCTCGCGCCCCGATTGGATGATCGCCACCGAGTTGAGCATCGCCCTTGGCGCAGATATCGGTGTTTTGGGTTTAGAGGATCTAAGGCAAAAGCTTGTCACTTCGATTGACGCATTTTCGACGTGTGCCCAGACCAAGTCAACTCGAGGTGATGGGGTGTTGTTGAAGCGCGAAACACCAGTGACGATTTCAGGTGTCTCAAGCAAGGCTTCGGATCGAAATGCCTATAACCACAGATTGGTTGTCTCGCGCACCATGTACGACAAGGCACAGTCGACCATTGCCAGCCCTTCATTAGTTGGCATCATCACCAATGCGGCGATATTTGTTAACCCGGCTGATCTGGCGCGCATTGGTGTGGCCGAAGGTTCAAACGTTCGAGTCGGTACACAAGGAACCAATATCGTCATTGCAATCAAAGCAGACAACCGTGTTCATCGAGGCACTGCTTGGTTGCCTTTCAACCACGCCGGTGTTGATATACGACCCTTGCTAGATGTTTCCGGTGACGTAGTCGACGTGAGAATCGAGCCAATCAAGTGATCGCCCTAGATTCGCTTTTAGTTGACGATTTGTTATGGACTCCGTTGCTGATTGTTTTGCTAAAGGTTCTCGTCGTATTCGCAGTCGGTTTGTTGGCCACGATGCTGATGGTCTGGTTCGAACGAAAAGCTATTGCGGGCATGCAAAATCGCATTGGGCCAAATAAAACAGGGCCATTTGGAATTCTGCAGACCCTTGCAGACGGAATCAAACTCTTTTTCAAAGAAGATCTGTTTCCGAGTCGTGCAGACAGATTTGTTTTTGCTCTCGCTCCGTTTTTGTCTTTCGTTCCAGCCTTTTTGTCTTTTGCAATCATTCCACTCGGTGGCGACTTTCGAAACGGATCATCTGGAGAAGTCACATTGTTCGGTCAGGTGACCAGAATTCAACTTGCAGATCCGCCAATCGGCGTCTTGTTTGCTCTAGCGATATCTTCGATTGCCGTCTACGGCATAATGCTTGCTGGCTGGTCAAGTGGTTCGAAATATCCGTTGCTCGGGTCGGTGCGCGCATCTGCGCAGATGGTTAGCTATGAGGCTGCCCTTGGGTTGTCGTTGGCGTGTGTTTTGCTCTTGGCGGGAACTTTGTCAACTAGTGGCATCGTTGCTGCACAGTCGACGATCACCGACTGGCACTTCATCTCGACTGGCATTGTTCCTTTCATAATATTTTTGATCGCCGCAACGGCCGAGTTGAATCGTCCACCCTTTGATTTGGTCGAAGCAGAGCAAGAACTCGTGGGCGGCTTCAACACCGAGTATTCGTCCATCCGATTTGCGTTGTTTTATTTGGCCGAGTTCATGAACACCGTCACGATGTCTGGGTTGATCGTGACACTATTTTTCGGGGGACCACAACCGATTGCTTTTGGCGAATTCGTGCTGGATATTCCGCTGTTGCCAAACGCACTTGAAGGCACAGTTTGGCTGTTGGCAAAGATTTTGGTTTTTCTTTATATGTACATCTGGTTTCGCGCGACTTTGCCGCGCCTCAGATATGACCAACTCATGGACTGGGGTTGGAAATTGCTGATTCCGGCTTCGTTGGGTTGGTTCATGCTGTTGGCCGCCCAACGTCTTGCGCGTCAAAACGGCTGGAATATCGTGCTGGCAACAGGTGTGTCGATCTGCGTGCTTTTGATTTGTTATTCGTTGATGCAAGCGGCATTTTCCAAGAGTGCTCGTGACCGCTCTTCGCAAGGGACAATGTTCTAATGGGCTATTTAGGTGGGTTTCGCGTCACGTTCAAGCAGCATGGGCCGAAAAATCGAGTCACGACCCAATATTCGGGTGGTCGTATGTTTCGCAGAAAAAAACGTAACGCGAAAAAGATGGACGTCAAGATCGACAAGCCCGAGCGTCTGCATGGTCGTCATGTTCTGAATCGTTACGAAGATGGCATGGAAAAATGCATCGGCTGTGAATTGTGCGCGGCAGTCTGCCCAGCAAAGTGCATTCACGTTCGCGGAGCCGATAATGATCCGACGGCACCGACCTCACCAGGCGAGCGATTCGGGTGGATCTATGAGATCAATTATCTTCGTTGCATTCATTGTGATCTGTGCGTTGAGGCTTGCCCGACTGAGGCGATCACAGAGACGAAGTTGTTCGAATTCTCATTCACCAACCGGCAAGACGCGATCTACACCAAAAACGAGTTGCTGGTTGATCAGGCGGGTAAACCTCAACAACTCGTCTGGGAAGATTGGCGAGATGGAGAAGACAAGAACACTTCTGGTTGGATGCGTGCAACCGCCGCCTCGGGGGATGCAAACTTCACCGGCGTCGTGTCATGGAGCGGCGAACTGGGTCATGGCGTGAGGCCCGCCGAAGAAAAGAGCGACTGAGTGGAGTTTTTCGTTTTTGTTTGTGCCGCGTTGATGGTTCTGGTTGGGGCCGTGGGTGTGATTGTGCGTAAGCACCCCGTGCATGCGGCATTGAGTTTGGTTCTCACATTGTTTGGCGTAGCGGTCTTGTTTGTGGCACAAGAGGCGCACTTTTTGGCGGCAGTTCAGGTGATCGTTTATGCGGGGGCAATAGTCGTGTTGTTTTTGTTCGTGATCATGTTGCTGGGCGTCGATCGAGTTGAAAACCTGCGAACCGAGCCACTGTCAGTGCAGCGTCCGCTTGCGATCGTTACATGCCTGGGTCTTTTGGGTGTGATTGTCGCCGCAATCGTGAACGGCAAAGGTGCCTTGACCGAGCGGGGTGAAGGAATCAATTTGCCCGATTTGCAAAACGGTGCTGACGCCAACACGGTGCAGTTGGCTGAGTCGATTTTTTCGCGCTACGTGGTGGCCTTCGAAGTCACTTCAGTATTGTTGGTGATCGCTGTTGTCGGCACCGTTTTGTTGACGCGCAAGACAAAAGCGAGTGACAAATGATCGCACTAAGTCTGGACCCGAATTCATCTTGGTATCTGATCTTGTCGGCGCTGCTTTTTGCCATCGGCACATTTGGTGTTTTGGTTCGACGAAACCCGTTGGTCATGTTCATGTGCATCGAGTTGATGCTGAATGCAGTGAACCTAAGTTTTGTCACTTTGGCTCGTGAACTAAACGACATAAACGGTCAAACGATCGTGTTTTTTGTGATGGTCGTTGCGGCCGCCGAGGTTGTGGTTGGCCTAGGAATCATCGTTTCAATCATGCGCAATCGATCGGCACTCACCGTTGACGATCTCTCAGAGCTAAAGGGCTGATGATGCTGAACTTGATTTGGTTTATACCGTTGTTGGCTCTTGCGGGGGCAATCGTCAACTTGGTTTTGGGTCGCAAGTTGGGTGATCCACGCTCTGGTTGGTTGGCAACCTTTGCCACGGGTGGTTCGTTCTTGGTTACGGTGCTCGTTTATTTAGAGATGCTGGGCCTTGAAGCCGAAGAACGCAGCCACATTGAGACGCT
Organism: uncultured Ferrithrix sp.; assembly: GCA_964407365.1. Classification (GTDB taxonomy): domain Bacteria; phylum Actinomycetota; class Acidimicrobiia; order Acidimicrobiales; family Ilumatobacteraceae; genus BACL27. Next base: position 6,653 of record CAYOVI010000005.1, on the reverse strand, counting down.
CTTTTCGTGGATTCCAGTTGGCTCGCTGAAAGTTGATTTCGCACTGTTGGCCGATCCGCTCAGCGTGACGATGGCGCTGTTCATAACGGGCATATCGACATTGATTCATCTGTATGCGATCGGCTACATGCACGGCGATGAAAAATTTTCTAAGTTCTTCATTTATTTGAATCTTTTTGTTTTCAGCATGTTGATGCTCGTTTTGGGCGAGAATTTGCTCGTCACCTTCTTGGGATGGGAGGGCGTGGGTGCGTGCAGTTATTTCTTGATCTCGTTCTGGCACACTCGCAACAGCGCCGCAGTCGCAGGTAAGAAAGCATTCGTTACCAATCGCATTGGTGACTTCGGCGTGATGACCGCTATGTTTTTGGCATTTTCTGCTGCTGGTTCGCTTTCTTATCGTGCGATAAATGAGGCCGCACACAACGGAGAACTTGCGAGCGTCACCGCGACTGCAATTGCCATGTTGTTGTTTGTTGGTGCATGTGGCAAGAGTGCGCAATTGCCGCTTTATCTTTGGCTGCCCGATGCGATGGAAGGTCCGACGCCGGTGTCGGCTTTGATTCATGCGGCGACAATGGTCACTTCGGGTGTTTTTTTGATGACGCGAATCAACCCCGTCTTACACGCTTCGTCAGAGTGGGCACCCACGGTTATCGCTGTCGTCGGTGCGGCGACCGCACTTTATGCAGCCACCATCGCGGTGGCACAAAACGACATCAAAAAAGTTCTCGCCTATAGCACTGTCTCGCAACTTGGTTTTATGTTCTTGGCAATAGGTTCAGGTGCATATGTTGCAGCTATTTTTCACATGGTGACACATGCGTTTTTTAAAGCTCTTTTGTTTTTGGGCTCGGGTTCGGTGATTCATGGCATGCACCACGAGCAAGATATGCGAAAGATGGGTGCGTTGGGCAAAGTGATGCCGGTTACAGGTTTTACCTTCATCATCGGTTGGTTGGCAATTGCCGGTGTGCCTCCGTTCGCAGGGTTCTGGTCGAAAGACGAGATTTTGCTTTATGTCTATGCAAACAACCCAGCGCTCTATGTGGTGGGTCTCATAACCGCGCTACTCACTGCTTATTACATGACCCGACAGGTGATCATGGTTTTCTACGGCAAAGCTCGATGGAGCGACCATAGCGATGATCACGGCGCTCACGGTGAGTTCACCCCACACGAGAGCCCAAAAGTGATGCTCTTGCCGCTGGTTGTTTTGTCGGTGCTTTCGATACTTGGCGGGGCGATGCAACTGCCATTCAGCAAGAATCTTCACTTTTTGGAGCATTGGCTTGCGCCAGTCGTCGAAGAATCTGAGGCCTATATTGGCAAGTCGTGGGCATATCAAAATAAATATTTGTTGCTGTTTGTCGCGATTGTCGTGGCCGTGACCGGCATCTTGCTGTCGGCGGCCGTCTATGCCAAATCGAAGTTCAAACCTGTCGAGCCCAAAATTCTCGAGCAAGCATGGCGGTATGACGCCGCGGTTGGTCGCGTGGTTGCCAAACCTGGTGCGGCAACATTTAATTTGCTCGCATGGATTGACGCCAACATCGTCGACGGCATCGTCAACGGTGTCGGCGAGTCGATTCGTGGTGTTGCTGGTTCGGTGCGTCGAATGCAGAGC
>CAYOVI010000005.1:0-5016 GCA_964407365.1 uncultured Ferrithrix sp. | reverse complement strand
TCGAATGCAAAGCGGGTTCGTTCGCTCATATGCCTTGCTCATCAGCCTCGGAACTGTTTTGATTTTGGCTTGGTTGTTGTTGCGTGGAGTTTTGTTGTGATCGCGGCCGCAAGCGAGGTTTTGAATTTTCCGATCCTCTCGGCACTCGTGGTTGTGCCTCTAATAGCAGCGATAATCGTCGCACTACTGGGCAAGTCACGACCAGAGTGGGTCAAACTTGGTGCTTTATCCTCGAGCGTTACAACCGGTGCGTTGTCTGTCTGGCTGCTTGGAGAATTCAAATCGGGTGAGGCTGGCTTTCAATTCGTCTCGCAACATCTATGGATCTCGCAATGGGGAATTTCGTGGCATCTCGGAGTCGACGGCATCTCGCTGTTTTTGGTGGTGCTTACAGGCATTTTGTTTCCATTGGTGATTGTTGGCATCGACCCGCACCACAACGAAACCTCATACTTTGCGTGGATGTTGTTGCTTCAGGCTGGTGTGATGGGTTCATTTTTAGCCCTCGATCTCTTTTTGTTCTTCGTCATGTTCGAAATCGTTTTGGTGCCGATGTATTTCTTGATTGGTGGCTGGGGTTATGACCAGCGTGTTTACGCCGCCACAAAATTTTTCTTGTACACGATGGCTGGATCGGCTTTCATGCTCGTGGGCATCATCGCCACTGTCGTGCTGGCCCAGCGTGATTTGGGCGTGTTGACCTTTGACGTTGTCAAAATTGCCGAAGGTGCCAATTTCTCGACAAATGCTGCACGGTGGTTATTTGTCTCGTTTGCGATTGCATTCGCAGTGAAGGTGCCGTTATTTCCTTTTCATACTTGGTTGCCAGATGCGCACACTCAAGCGCCCACTGGTGGCTCGGTGATTTTGGCCGGGGTCTTGTTGAAGATGGGCACCTATGGTCTTTTGAGGTTCGGGGTCTATTTGTTTCCGCAGGCCGCGTTTTGGGCTCGACCAGTTTTGTTCACCTTGGCTGTGATCGGCATCATTTATGGTGCGATTGTTGCAACGATGCAACGCGACCTGAAGCGACTTGTCGCATATTCTTCGGTTGCACACCTTGGGTTCATTGTTCTAGGCACTTTTGCTCTCGGATCGCAAGCCGTGACCGGTGCCGTGATCCAAATGGTTAATCACGGCATTTCGACTGGCGCACTGTTTTTGTTGGTGGGCATGATTTATGAGCGAAGACACACGCGCGAGATTGCCGAACTGCGAGGCATTCAAAGTGTGGCGCCAATTTTTGCCGGCATATTTACTGTGGTGATGTTGTCGTCGGTGGGCCTGCCCGGTTTAAACGGCTTTGTGGGCGAGTTTTTGATCTTGCTGGGCAGTTTCGAGACCGCTCGATGGTGGGCGGTGGTCGCAACTGTAGGCGTCGTGTTGGCGGCACTCTATTTGCTTTGGGCATATCAACGGGTATTTCATGGCGAACCAGACGAAGCAAATTCAACCTTCAAAGAGATAAATGCAAAAGAAGGCATGCTCATGGCTGTTTTTGTGGCAGTTATTTTATTCACGGGTGTTTATCCAAAGCCGATGCTCGAACGCATCGAACCAAGCGTCAATTTGCTCATTGAAAACGTAGAAGGGCGAACAAAGTGAACGATCTCGTGGCGTTTGCGGGCCCAAACATCGAGTGGCTGTCGATCTCGCCGCTACTTACGCTTTTGGCCGGCGCTTTGTTTTTATTGTTGGTGGGTTCGCTCACTAGGCAATGGCCCAAGCACTGGTATTCACTCGTAGCGGTGATCACTTCGGTTGTTGCAATTGCTTTTTCTGTCGTTTCATGGATCAAGGTCGAAAACGACGGTGCAAAATTGTTGATCGGTGGATCGCTTTCTTTGGATCACTTTGCCTTGCTCGGTTCGATTGCAATTTGTGTCGCGGTTTTGCTGGTGAGTTTGATCTCAACTGATTATTTGACACGAGACGAATCTGATTCGCCAGAAATATATGCACTTTATTTGACCGCCGCAATTGGTGCCGTGGTTATGATCTCAGCCAATGATTTGATCGTATTGTTCTTGGGTCTCGAGACCCTGAGCCTGTCGCTGTATCTTCTGGCTGCTAGCAATCGTCGTCAGGCATCGAGCCAAGAGGCTGGTTTGAAATATTTCATTCTGGGCGGCTTTGCCTCGGCATTTTTCTTGTACGGCGTCGCATTGACCTATGGAGTTACAGGCACGACTCGTCTGGTCGACTTAAACACCGCTTTGACGACATCGATTGCGATCCCGCGAAACGACGCTCTTTTGCTTGTCGGTATCGGCATGATTTTGGTTGGGTTTGCTTTCAAAGTTTCTCTTGCTCCGTTTCAAATGTGGACCCCAGATGTCTATCAAGGGTCACCAACGCCAGTAACGGCGTTCATGGCTTCGGTGGGCAAGTTGGCCGCTCTCATTTCACTGTTGCGCGTTTTCGTGGTTGCGTTTCCGTCGCGAAGCGACGATTGGTCAGACATCGTGTTCGTGCTGTCGATATTGACCCTCGTCGTCGGTTCGGTGGTGGCGATAGTGCAAACCAACGTCAAGCGAATGCTCGCATATTCTTCGATCAGCCACGCTGGTTTCATTCTCGTTGGCCTTGAGGCATCTTCTCATGGCGATTCGGTCAATGCGTCTGATGGAGTGGTGGCTGTTGGTGTCTATGTCGTTATATATGCGGCACTTGTTGTGGGCACCTTTGGCATCGTGACTGTCGTTGCCAAAGATTCAAATGATGATTCAACATCGCTAGACACGTTCAAAGGTCTGGCAAAAAACCAGCCTCTGCTGGGTCTTGTGATGACCGTATTTTTGTTGGCGCAGGCTGGCATGCCATTGACCAGTGGCTTTGTTGCAAAGTTCGGCGTTATTCAGTCGGCAGTTGCAGTCGGCAGCTATCAACTTGCGGTTGTCGCCATGGTTTGCGCGGTGATTGCGGCCTTCGTTTATTTGCGAATCATGGTCAGCATGTGGCTTGCTGACGGTTCGCCAGGCCCGAGTGTCGTCGTGCCAGTATTTTCGCGAGTGGCAATTGGTCTTGCCGTTGTTTTTACTTTGTTGATCGGTTTTTTGCCGAGTTTGTTGCTCGACTTGACCTCAAATCTCGCCGAACTCGCAACAAAATAACGTCGGTAGTTTTCAGCCGACTATTGCCTGAACGAATGAGTTAAAGAGGTTCTGTTGGTCTGGTTCTGAGTCTGCGTCGTCTTCGGGGTGCCATTGAACCCCAACGATCCATTTTGCAGATGCGTGCTCGACTGCTTCAATGGTTTGGTCTGGTGCGCGTCCAGTGACAACTAGGCCTGGGGCGAGTCGATCAATTGCTTGGTGGTGATATGAGTGAGATCTCTTTGGCAAATTAGTCTTCATCGCTCTGGCGATCTTGCTGTCAGGTTCAAGTTTGACCTCGTGATAGTTGTCCCAGTGGCTTTCTCCATCAAGCAGAACATCGGCTAAATGTTGGTGCAGGGTGCCACCTAGCGCGACGTTCAAAACCTGTATTCCCCGGCAAATCGCGAGCACAGGTTTATCTTGGTCGATGGCTGCGCGCATGATTGCAATTTCAAGCTCGTCGTGCTCGGTTGTGACGCCATAATTTGAGTCGCTCGCAGTGCTTTGGCCGTAGCGACGCGGGTCGATATCGCCACCACCTTGAAAAATCACTCCGTCAAAGCGTGAAACAAGTTCATTTGCGGCTTGAGTCGTTTGTTTCAGCGGTTGAGCCTGAACAGTGACTGCGCCGGCTCGGGCAAGCGCCTCGCTATAGCGACGACCAGTTGAAAATGATTCTCCACGAACACCCTGTGAATTGGTGGTCAGCCTGCCTGGCAACAAAATTATCGGTGTCAATTTCTCAGCCCGTCATTTCTGAAACTTCGAAGCCTGAAGCTTTGATGACAGTGATTATCTCGGCGGTGTGGTCGCGACCACGAACCTCGAGCACGACCTGAACGCCGGTCTCGCGCACGTGAAGGTTCAATCCTTCGCGAACATGGCTGACCTCGATGATGTTTGCACCAGATTTGGCGACGACGCCCAAAAACTCGGCCAGTGCACCGGGTCGATCTGAAACTCGTGCGAACAACAGTGCTCGGCGACCGGCCTTTGTCTCGTGTCGTCGAATCAGATTCGGAATCAAACCGATGTCGACGTTGCCACCCGATAGCACGATGCAAGTTTTGCCGTCCTTGGCAGGCTTGATTCGAGATTTGATCAATGCCGATACGCCGACACTGCCACCACCCTCGACATACATTTTTGAACGCTCCAAGAGAATCATCATCGCGTCGGCGACGCTGTCTTCGTCAACATCTACTAATTCGTCCACCCAATTTTCGATCAAGGGTCGAGTCACATCGCCAGGATGTTTGACGGCGATGCCGTCGGCCAATGTTGGCACCGCACCATTTGGAGCACTGCCATATATATACGGAGCGCACGCCGAAATTTGGACACCGACTATTTTTATCTCAGGTCTTTGTTGCTTGATTGCCAGTGCAGTGCCCGAGAGCAAACCGCCACCCCCGAGGGGCACAATGACCATCGAAAGATCTTCAATGTCTTCAAGCAATTCGAGGCCGAGCGTGCCTTGGCCAGCGACCACATCTACATCGTCATATGGATGACAAAATGCCATTCCGGTTTCTTGTGCCCGCGATTTGGCCAGTGCCACGGCCGTCTCGACACTCTCACCGCCGTCGATGACGACGCCCCCATAATTTTTGCATGCCGCGACCTTTGCCAACGATGCGCCCCGGGGGATGAAAATTTCACACTTGACCCCGAAGTGTTTGGCGGCAAAAGCCAAACCCGCGGCATGATTGCCGGCGCTACCAGCGACGACTCCGTTTTGCTTGAGATCGCCCAGCCGATGCAGTTTGTTGATTGCCCCGCGAATCTTGAATGCACCGGTGCGTTGCAGGTTTTCTGCTTTCAAAATAATCTGTTCACCAAATTGTTGCGACAAATATGCCGATGGCGTGACCGGGGTGTGTTCGACCACGCCACGACCGACTTCACGAGCCGAGCG
>CAYOVI010000004.1:39579-40191 GCA_964407365.1 uncultured Ferrithrix sp. | reverse complement strand
CGCCAGCAAAATATGGAAATAGCGCCAGAGCAGTCACTAAAAAACCCACTATCAATAACAGCCAACCAGGCGAAAATTTCTTCGTCTTAACATATCGAGCAAAGATAAATAACAAAAAAACTAAACCAATCAATATCGGCCACAGCCCAGTCAATAAACCTGCTCGAGTTGGCTGCTGATAGTCCTGCCAACTTTCAATGGGTGGCCAGAAAATAGATCGCAATACCACGTAGATAACAGGCAACAACGCAATCAACAAAGCTTGAATGTGCGCTGTGGTCAATCTTTTTTGTCTCAAGTGCGCCAAATTCAGCCAACAAAAATGCAAGAACGGCAACATGACAAAAAACAAAAAACTATGGGTCTTGAAACTCAAAAACAAAAGCAACAAGGCAAACAAAAAAGCTTTCAGCGACCGATGGCACACCAGCACAAACCAGCCCAGATAAAACAGAAAATACGACGACGTGTAGTCGAAGACTGATACCGCAACCCGAGCCTGCATGACTGGGAGCAATAAAAACAACAATGAAATCAGTTTGAGTTGAGCATCACTTAGATTTATCTTCACTTTGAGAAATGTTATCTGCGTACTTTACCAGATTTTTAAGA
>CAYOVI010000004.1:0-39569 GCA_964407365.1 uncultured Ferrithrix sp. | reverse complement strand
CACTTTGAGAATGCCAAACAAGAGAATCGCAACCACAAAGAATGCCAAAAATGAGACAACTGTGACTAGCCAAAATCCGATATTTATCAATAAAAACTCGATTAATCCTGCCCAAGGTGCTCGGCCCATGTTCGTGACGTTTTTGAATGCATCACCGACTGGTTTGTTGAAATAGCCTTCCCAGTCGTCCCAATAGAGGGTGTTGGGGCGCAGCAACGACCAGCCCCACGACAAGGTATAAAGAACAATCGCACTCGCCCAAGGAAAACCAGTCAACACTCGCTCTGATTTTGCCATCAAAAAAACTTTACTCTTCATTTAGAGTACGACAAGGTTGCACACTAACTTTGACCCATGGCTATTAACGGTTATGAGTTTGATCGATTCTTGCGTTATGACGAAATGGTTGCGTGGCTGAAAGCCATTGCCACCAAATATCCGAATCTCGTTAGCATCGAGTCTTATGGCAAGTCGCACAAAGGTCGCGACCTTATGCTCGCCACGATCACTGATTCATCAACCGGCCGGCACGACACGAAACCTGCACACTGGATCGATGCAAACATTCACGCCACTGAAGTCACAGGTGGCGCAGCGGCACTATTCATAATTCAAGATCTCGTCGAAAAATTCAACAACCGTGACGAAGTTGTGCTCGAAGCATTGCGCACTCGCACTTTTTATATTGCACCGCGTGTCAACCCCGACGGCGTCGAAGACGCACTCGCCGACAGACCGCTCTTTCATCGATCTAGCGTGCGACCTTGGCCGTGGCGCGATGGTCACTTGTGGCCAGGTCTTCACCCACAAGACATCGACGGTGATGGTCGAATTTTGACCATGCGCATTGCCGACCCCGATGGCGGATGGATCGAACACCAACAAGATGCGCGCGTGATGGTGCCGGTCGGTCCACTCGGCGCGCCACGTGGCACTACTCGATACAGACTTATTCAAGAAGGTCTAATTGAAAACTACGACGGCTTCACGATCGACCAGCCGCGCGACCCCGCGGGCCTGGATCTCAATCGAAATTTTCCGGCGGGTTGGGGCGTCAGTGTTCTTGGCTCAGGTGATCATCCGCTTTCTGAACCTGAAACCGATTCGCTTGTTCGCGCTGTCAAAGCTCGACCAAATGTTTGCGGCTACAACGCGTTTCATACTTCGGGGGGCTTCATGTTGCGCCCGAGCAGCAGCAAACCCGATTCGCAGTTGCCCCCAATCGATTTATTTTTCTTCAAAGAGTTCGGCAAGCACTCGACGCCACTGACGACTTATCCAGTGCATTCTGTGTTTGAAGATCTAACGTGGGACAAATCTTCGGTGATGGGTGGTGCCGGTGACGACTGGGCATACGACCATCTTGGGGTCTATTCATGGACAACCGAATTTTGGGACGCGGTCTATCACGCCACTGGCGAACATTCTTCCACCGACGTTTGGTATGTCGGCCCGACGGTCGAACAAGACTTGGCAGTTTGTCGATGGTCAGACACGCATGCACCCGATAGCTACGTCAGGTGGTACAAGTTCGACCACCCGCAACTTGGCAAAGTCGAACTCGGCGGTGCTGATGCATTTCGAATTTGGATAAACGCACCATCCTCAAAATTGCGCGCCGAGATCGCGGCTCACGCCGAAGTCGCCGTGTTTCAGGCGATGGCTTCACCACGCCTTGAAATCAAACATGCCAATGCCGAATCTTTGGGTGACGACACATGGCGGGTCGAACTCGGGGTTGCCAATACAGGTTGGCTGGGCACCGAAGTCACCAAACTCGCCCACGACCACAAACTTGTTTTGCCGATCACAGTAGAAATTGCAGGTGCAACGACGATTGGTTGCCCAGCCAAAGAAAAAGTTGGCCAGTTGGCCGGGCGTTCAATGTTTTTGCTAAATGGCGGTGCGATGTCTGACGGCACACCCGATCGTTTGTTGCACTCTTGGGTTATTCGAGCAAAACATGGCACAGAAATCGCACTAACCGTGCGCCACCCGCGCTGCGGTCAAGTCGCAACAACCCTAAAACTTAGTTAACTCTTAATCGCCTCGGCACCATATTTTTTGTGCGACTTAATTGCTCGAACGCAAATGTAAAAACCACCGATGATTCCGACAATATTGGGCAATGACACAAACCAATCTTCGATCATCGCGCCATAGATGAACCACGTCAAACAGCAAAACGATAGAAGCCCATACATTGAGGCCGAAACACCGTAGACGTGATCGGTCTTGTAGACCCGCACAATCTGGGGAATCATCGACGATCCAGCTAAAACCATTGTGCACAAACCCATGAGCGTTATCGAAAATCTGGCAATCACAGTGCCGACCAAAGAAACAGTCAGAAGCCAAAAAACTAGAACATGCCAAGCGATTTTTTTATGCTTGACACACACGTAAAGAATCAGCAAAAGAGCCACCACCAGCATTCCATTCGACAACGCAACTTGAGTTTCGGGTTTGTTGATTCCATAAATCGTCCACATCAATGAACCACAACACGCCTGCAAAAAGGAGGGCGACGAAATTCCCTCAGTTGATTTTTTGACAAAAACTCGAATCACCTGGGGCCAGATGAATACGAGCGAGGTAAAAGTCGCGAAGAACCCAACAATTTCGGTAGTAGACACTTTTTAACATTAGTTGAGCCAATTATTACCAAATTGCTCATTGATAGCGTGCAAGGCGTGATAACGACCTACGGCTTTTCGATAGCAACACCGAAAAAAGAATTTCGAAAAGCTGCAATAGACGCAGTTTTCCGTTGGCTTGAAGATGAGCACCCCCATGAAAGCAGAGCAAATTCAACCCCCGTCAACATTCGACACGATGCACATGACCCAATTTTTCGAGTTGATGTGCTCGAGCAAGACCCGCGACAAGCGGCCGCGCGCGGCACGACGGCGACATTGATGACCTCGAAAAATGAACTCTATTTTGATTTACGTCGCACATTGCGTCCGACCAAAGCAGCGCTTTTGCCACGCAGAACAATCGATCGGCCAGAGCCTCGACTAAGTCAACTAGTCGTCGAAATAGTCGAACTCTTCAAGACACGAGATGCGGGTCAAATCATCTCCCCAAAAATCATCATCGCCAACGACCAACTCGGGGGCCAGTCACTTGCCGCATTGGCCGAAGCACCCAGCAGACGCCTGCCGATCGTCATCGAAACTATTGTCGGCAAGACACGAGCGATAACTGACGCAAACACCGCGATGCAACTTGCGGGTATCGCACATGTGGCACATGTTTCCTCTCACAGTGCTGAAGAGGCATTCATAAGTTTTCATGGTGCCCGAATAATCGCACCAGATCGAGTCACCGTCGTTTGGCCTCGTGGCGCTGAGATTGAAAACTTTTTTCAACTCGACGACGACGAAATCGTCAAGCAGTTGATTGCAGCATCAATCGGCTCACTTGCCACGCTGATACTCACTCCCCCGAAAAAACGTGTGATTGAGCAAAATTCGACATCCGAACTTGAAGAGTTGCGCCGAGTTAACCGCGAATTGATCGAAGAAAATGCCGGGCTTAAAGAAAATGCAACCCTTACAGACATGTTGAGCGCTCGAAAAACCGAAGAACGTGATTGGGCATACGATCAACTCACGGCTTTTTTAGGAATGAATCAAGACCAAAGTTTTCTCAACAAAGTCTCAGATGCGGTCGAATATGCCGCCAAAAACCTCACGAATTTGGTTTTTCACTCGCGGGCTCTCGAATCTTCAAAAAACACCGAATTAATGAATGGTCGCAGGGTCTATTCAAACTTGGTTGAACTGAACAACTTGGCAGCACGACTCAAGCGCGGAGACTTCGCGCCAAATGTCTTCAACATTTACTGCAATCAACAACTCAGCAATTTTGCCGCCTCGATTAGTGGTGAAGCCGAAAATCGCTATGCGCAAGATTACGCGATCGAATGGAAGGGCCAACACGTGCTGGCAAAACCCCACATTCGATGTGGAGACGCTCGAATTCATTTTTATCACGACACGACAACCAATGAAATTGTCGTTGCATACGTCGGTCGCCATTTGCGCGACAAAAGCACGAACTAATTGCGTTTGGTTGTGCGCCGCCAGATCGACTGGGCCAATGCCGAGCCAAGAAACGGTCGCGCCAACCGATAGACCAGACCTGGCACGACAACACTTTTGTTTTTTTTCAAGCCCCTAAAAGCAGAGCTAACGACATCGTGCTTTTCAACCCATAGCCAACTTGGCACCCGATCTCTCAGGTGTGACAGCCCAGCTTGACCGTGAAGATCAGTTCTCACATAACCAGGACAAACCACACAGACTCTCACGTCTGATTTTTTAAGTTCGATGCTCAAACTTCGGCCATAAGACATGACGTAAGTCTTGGTCGCAGCATAAATAGCCGACTTTGGCATCGGGATGAATGCGGCGATGCTCGAAACAATGACTATGTCGCCACTATTTCGGTGCAACATTTGTGGAATTACGGCTTCACAAACATCAACTACGCCAGTTGCCAAAAGCAAGTTGAGCCTCGAGATCTCATCGTGTGGCATAGTGCCAACTTTTGCTGCTCGGGTAATGCCGGCATTCAGAACCAAAAAATCGATCTCGTGGGCAGCCTCAATCACGCTTTGCACGCCAGCATTCGTGCTCAAATCGGCAACCACTACATGGGTTTGCGCCCCGAAAACCCCGAGCTCGACGCTTAGCGAATCGAGCAAGTCACCACGACGTGCAACTGCGACTATGTCATAACCAAGAGTTGCTAATTTAAACGCAAATTCTCGACCGATCCCCGACGATGCGCCTGTAATAAGGGCTCGTTTTCGTTTCGACACACTTTGAGCATTGCATGAAAAATGCCTAGGGTAAAGCCATGATTAATTCGCAAGCCCCTGAACAACTCTCACCGGTCTACCAACTCTCTGACCAATACATCGAGCAGCTAGCAGAGAGCGACCCGGGTCTTGCCACAGCTCTGGGCATTTCTGGACACGACCATGAGATGACCGACTTCAGCCCACGCGGTCACGAACAACGACATGCAATCACACTTTCAACTTTTGAAAAGCTCAACTCACTGCATGTTTCCACTGATCGTGATCGACTCGCTGCAGGTGTGTTGCGTAATTCGCTCGAGATGTCGAAACTTGAATATGACGCAGGCGAGCACCTGCGATCGATCCGAGTGATCGCAGGAGACATAGATTCGGCGCGTGCGATATTTGATCTCATGCCAACTGCTACCGCTGAAAACTGGAAGACGATCGCCGAGCGCATGCGAGCAGTACCAAAAGCCTTTGCTGGCATGCGCGAAAGTTGGAATCTCGGGATTGCACAAAACACTGTGGCCCCCCGTCGCCAGGTGCTTGCCGTGGCAGAACAACTAGAAACTTGGGCCGGTACACCGTCAAACCCGGGTTTTTTTAATCGATTCGCAGAAAGCGCCCGCCCAGTAATTGGTGCGCCAGTTGAACAGCTGCGTCAGGCGGCAGTCGAGGCTTCGAGTGCCATGGCGGAAACTGCAAAGTATTTGCGCCAAACATATGCCCCGGTTGCCGACCCACGCAACGGCGTCGGTGAAGAACGCCATGGTCTTGCCCGAAGGCGTTTCATGGGCATGAACATTGACGCTCGCGAAGCATACGAGTGGGGTTTTGCCGAGGTGATGCGCCTCGACAATGAGCTTGCAAAAACTGCAAAGGCAATTGACCCGAACGCAACTCTCGACGAAGTTCGAAACTTTCTCGACAATGATCCGAAGAACAGCATCGAAGGTGAAGAGAACCTGCGCGAATGGTTGCAGCAGTTGATGGATGATGCGATGTCATTCCTGATTCGCGAAAATCATTTCGCTATTCCAAAAGAAATACACCGAGTCGAAGCGATGATTTCACCACCTGGTGGCGCAGCGGCGATGTATTACACGTCTCCTAGCGAAGACCTGACCCGACCTGGACGAACCTGGTATCCAGCAAATGGCCGCACGCGATTTCCTTTATGGAGCGAACCGACGACGGCATATCACGAAGGCGTACCAGGGCATCACCTTCAAATTGGCATGGCTACGGTCAACTCGGAAAAACTTTCAAGGTTTCAACGCAACGAATTCGTCAGTGGTCATGGTGAGGGTTGGGCACTATATGCCGAAAGGTTGATGGATGAACTGGGTTTCTTGGGCAAACCCGAGTATCGACTCGGCTATTTGTATGCCCAGGCGTTTCGCGCGGCCCGAATAGTCGTTGACATCGGCATGCACTGTGAATTCACGGTCCCCAAAGAATCTAAGTGGCATTCTGGCGAGGCCTGGACACCCGAATTGGCCCTCGAGTTCTTGTCTGCTAGATCATCGAGCGACGACGAATTCAATAGGTCCGAGATAAATAGATATCTTGGTTGGCCAGCTCAGGCAATTTCATACAAACTTGGCGAAAGAGTTTGGTTGTCGTTGCGCGAAGACGCAAAGCGCAAGCACGGCGCAAATTTTGATTTGCGTGCATGGCATGCATTCGCACTTGATCTCGGAAACCTGGGGCTTGACTTGTTGAAAACTGAACTCGCTCGCTTTTAACTCAAACTTCTAAGGCAGAACGACAACTTTCGTGCCTGGCTTGGCGAAATTAAAAATAAATTTGGCATCATCTGGGCTCATGCGTAAGCATCCACTGCCTTGAAATGAGCCGAGTTGCTCTTCGGTCTGCAACGCCTTGCCATTTTTCGTGGGAATCTCATGAAAGCCGATGTTGCCACCAGCTGGCCCCAGCGCAAATCGAGTCATGTTGTTGAACCAAACACCCTCAAATTCGAGACTGTATGAACGCAAAGATTGACTGTTCACCTTGTATTCGCCCGGTGTCGGCACACCGCGACGACCCGACACGGGCATCGTGCGCAAGACGTTGTTTTGGCCGTCGACAACCCACACCCACTGCAGATTGTTTTTATAAACAACCCTGCGACCAAAACCCGACTTGCTCGGCAGCAAAGGGGGGTTCAATCGCGTATATGGCGGAAATCTCAAGGCCCGAGTTGGATATTGCGATGCTGTCTCAGCCGCCGTTGGTGCTGATACGACCGTCGATGTCGTGGCTGATATCGAGGTCGAACTCGAGTTGTTTGTATCGGCCACCGTTGTCGAGCCTGAGCCAGGCACTGTCGTAGTCGACGAATTATTCGATGACCCATATGCAGGCATGTCTATCAACAACGAGATCGTGACAATTGCCGCGACACCCAAGACTCGCTTGAACATTTTTATTTCTTGAAAAACTTTTTCTTGGATGAAGATTTTTCAGATAATTCAACCAACGGGTCGTCAACAAGCTCGAATCGCCGCCCCCAGTTGCTGACGATACCTTGCACCATTGCCGCAAATGGCAAGGCCAACACTGCGCCTATTGGTCCAAGTATTGCCCCGCCAGCAATTGCCGCGCCAAATGCGACCGCAGCGTGCAATTCAAGTGTTTGAGCCGTGATCTTTGGTGCCAATAAGAAGTTTTCCAACTGTTGATAGACGGCGATGAACACGATCACTGTCAGCGCCTTGACTGGCGAGTCCAAAAATGCGAGGAGAACGGGCAAAACACCAGCCAAATAGGTGCCGACGACGGGCAAGAACTGCGAGATCAAACCAACCCAAACTGCTAGCGCCACGGGTGCTGGTGTGCCAATCGATTGAAAAGCAATCCAGTGAAAAAATGCTGATACGACAGCGAGCAACGCACGCGAATATATGTATCCACCGGTTTTCTGCACGGCAAGATTCCACACCACAAGCACAGTTTTTTGTTTGTCGGCACTCAGGCGACTGCAAAGAGCACGTCTCAATCTTGGACCGTCAGCAATCAAATAAAAAGCGAAAAGTGTTATCGAGAAAACCTGCAACATGCCACTCAATGCACCAAGAGAAATATCTAAGACTCGATCCTGTTGACTTTGAAAAAAGTTCTGCACCGAGCCATTCGGGTCGCTGATATTTGCCACCCAACTTTGGGCATCAATTGAAGTTCTGAAATTATCGTTCAGAAAAGTGACAGTATCCGTAACGTATTGTTCGCGATTGTCATAGAGATCTTGGGCTTGAGTTGCAACTAAATTGCCGATTGCCGCACTAAACGCTGAGATCAAAACAAATATGGTCAAGAGCATCAAGCCTGTGGCGGCACCACGAGACCAGCCCCGTCTAGCAAGCCGATTCACGGCGGGCTCTATGGCGAGTGCAAAAAATAGCGAGATCAGCAACAAAATCAAGAAATTGGTGAGTTGATGAAATACCTCCCGAACCACCAATGTGGCTATAAATCCGGCCCAAAACAGCAAAATAGCCTTGGGCACCCACTTTGGCATTTTTGCGTTAGAGCTGAGGTCGTCCGACTCGACATGACTCATGTCATCCATCGTAGTTGTCGTTTATATAGACAAATGTCCAATTGAGGTGCCACGATATAACGAATCATTATGAGGCTTTTGGGGAAAACAATTTCGATAGAACAGATTCGCGAAAAAATTGCTGTTGAGTTGCGGGCACGCGTAGTTGGACCAAACGCGAACCAACGCACCCAAGAAATTATGGATTCACCTGGTGAAAGATGGTTTGCCGAAGACCGACCAATTCGTTTGGTGCATGGCGACGCTTCGATGTTCATCGGTGGGTTGCGTGCGTTGCTTCTCCAATCTTTGCACCCACTGGCGATGGCTGGTGTCGCAAATTATTCGGACTACCGAAAAGACCCGTGGGGCCGCCTGCAACGAACTGCAGATTTTCTGGCAGCCACAAGCTTTGGTCCCGCAGATGAGGCCCAACGTATCGTCGATCGTGTCAAGGCCGTTCATCTGAAAGTCAACGGTGTTGCCAGCGACGGTCGAAAATATTCTGCGACCGACCCACATCTGTTGAAATGGGTGCACATTGCCGAGATCGACTCGTTCTTGTGCACCTACCAAAAATTCAGCAAGGCACCGTTAGATCAAAAGGGCCGTGATGGCTATGTCAAAGATGCCGCGTTCGTTGCCCGAGCAGTCGGGGTGATTGACCCACCCGAGACCGAAGCTGAATTGCGAGCGATGATCGACGCCTACCGCCCAGAACTTAGAAGCACTCGCGAATCTAGAGATGCCACTAAGTACCTGTTGTTCAAACCGCCCCTTCCAGGTGCGGCAAAAATCGCCTACTGGCTCTTGGTCATTCCGACGGTTGCGACATTGCCAATTTGGGCAAGGGTCCCCCTGCGAGTTGGCTATTTGCCGATTATCGAGCCATTGATCTTGCGACCACTTGGTTATCTGATGACCAGTGCAATTCGCTGGGTGACGAGCACAGACGTAACTTCACAAAGTTAGACAATTTCGCATACGCTCAGCGTGTATGAAGCCTGAGAAAACTTCCTCAAAGCATGACTCAGCCGTCACCTACTCGTCATATCTAAAGATCGAAGACCTTCTCAAACTTCAGAGCCCACGTTCTGCGGGGCCCGAACATGATGAAATGCTTTTCATAATCGTGCACCAAACCTATGAACTGTGGTTCAAGTGCGTCTTGCATGAACTCGCTCACGCACAACAACTGCTCGAGAGCGGCGACACGCACGCCTCGCTGTCTGCGCTTGGACGTATACGCACGATTTTCAAAGTTTTGGTCAGCCAAGTCGACATTTTAGAAACGATGACGCCACTTCAATTCAACTCATTTCGTGATCGCCTAGAAGCAGCAAGTGGCTTTCAGTCGGTGCAATTTCGCGAACTAGAGGCCGTACTTGGCAGGCGCGATAGCACGATGATCGACCACCTTGAGCAAAATAGCGAACCCAGCAAACGCGTAAATGCGGCGATGAATAGGCCAGCGTTATTCGATTCTGTTCTGGCATATCTAGTAAGGCGCAACCATCAAATGCCAAGAGAAATAATGCAAAGAAACTTCGCCGAAAATTACATTGCCAACGATCAGGTTCAAAAGTCTTTGGCTGATGCATATCGCAACGACCCACAGGCAGCGATGTTGCTCGAGAGGCTTGTCGATATTGACGAAGGTCTACAAGAGTGGCGCTATCGGCACGTAAAAATGGTCGAACGCACGATCGGCATGAAACACGGCACGGGCGGCTCTAGTGGCGCAGCATATTTGGCATCTACTTTGTTCAAACCAGTTTTTCCCGACCTCTGGGCGGTTCGTTCACGCTTCTAAAACTTCGGTTCACCTACCGATGAGTCGGTAGCGTTGTCTCGCAATGGGCACCGTTCGACGTCACGCTTTTGTCGAGTGCAATGCCGACAAAGTTTGGGCCTTTGTCGGAGCACCAGAACGACTTCATGAATGGTTTCCGATCAGCGCTTGCAGGGTCGAAGGTCAAAAGCGTTGGATAACTTTGGCTGCCGGCATCGTCTTTGAAGAGGACATCGTCACCCTTGACCATGACTTGCGCAGATTCCAATACAAAATCGTCAACAACTCGTTGATCAAGTTTCATCTCGGCACGCTCGACGTCATAGCCGATGGTGAGAATCGTTGCATGGTGAGCTATTCAACCGACATGGACCCTGAAGTTTTGGCTCTGCCCATCGCTGGGGCAGCCAGTGTGGGTTTAGAAAAAGTCAAAGAAATGTTTGACGGAAAATAGTTATGGGGCGCAAAATACTTTTCATCACCACCGACCAGCAGCGTTACGATGCACTTGGTTGCAACGGTGGCTCAATCGCCCGCACCCCGAACATCGATGCGCTCAGTCGCCAAGGCATCACATTCGATCGTGCCCACCCGCAAAATGTGGTGTGCATGCCGTCGCGCAGCACGATGATTACCGGCCAGCATGTCAGCACCCACGGTGTGTGGATGAACGGCGTGCCCCTGCCACATGATGCACCAAGCATTGCCAGCGACCTTCGTCGCGCTGGTTATACGACAGCCCTTATCGGCAAAGCCCATTTTGAGCCGTTGCTTGACCCGTTCTTGAGGTTCACCGAAAATCGAATCGGCAACCAACGAAAGACCATCGACAACCCCGCAGACCCGCATCGGGGCTTTGACCATATGGAACTTTCGACTCACGGTGCAGTCGGTCAGCTTCACTATTCGCAATGGATGCGCGAAAATCATCCCGAGGCGATTGCAAATTATTACAACGTGCTTGACTCAGAATTACAAGTCAATGCACAAGGTGGCGGCGAAACCAACGCGCCGCAATTGAAGATCAACCCAATACCTTCAGAGTGGTATCACACACACTGGGTTGCCCATCAAACAATCAAATGGTTGAACTCTTTGCCGGCAGACAAAGACTGGTTTTGTTGGATGAGTTTTCCAGACCCACACCACCCATGGGACCCCCCATCATCTGAACTTCATCGTGTGCCTTGGCGAGATTTAGATCTGCCTTCTGGCTATGTTGCAGACGAATCAAAACGAGAAAAAATCATCGACGACAAATTGAGACACTGGCGTGGTTGGTATGACGGAAAATTCATCTCGAACTACGAGGCCCCGGCACGCTGGGTGCCAGCCACGCTTACCGCCGACCAGGTGCGCGAAGTTAACGCCTTCACCCACGTTGAAAATGAACTGATTGATGAGGCGATTGGCGAAGTGCTGACCGCAATAGAAACACGGGGGTGGTCAAACGATCTCGACGTGGTCTACACCACCGACCATGGCGAATTTCAGGGTGATTTTGGTTTGTTGTTCAAAGGTCCGTATCACGTCGATTCGTTGATGCGCTTGCCACTAATTTGGCGTCCGGCCCCGAACACCAAGACAACGCCGTCACGAGTCAAGGCACCGGTTGGTTTGGTCTCTTTGGCCGCTACTTTTGCACACATTGCCGGTCTTGAGCGACCGAAATATACAGAGTCACAACGTTTGCCAACCAATGATGACGAAGCCCAAAATCTCGGTCACGAACGTGTGCTCACCGAATGGGACAGCGTTCTTTTTGGCAAAATCGTGCATCTGCGAACAATTTGCCGCGACAACTGGGTGTGTACTGCGGCTTTGGATGGCACGATGAACAAATTCGGCGAAGGCGAACTTTATGATTTGCAAGATGATCCGTTGCAACACGTCAATAGATGGAATGACGAATCGGTTCAGGCATTACGCGACGATTTGCTCTCTGACTTGTGGGCCAACCTTCCAACCCAAGTGTTGCCCCTTAGAAATATGGATGCCCCCGTATAACCACTAATCTTCAAAACATGAAAGTAGGTTTCATCGGCCTGGGAAACATGGGTTTGCCGATGTGTAAAAGGTTGCTAGCCGCTGGTTTAGACGTGCAAGTTTTTGACATCAATTTGCAAAGCATGCAAGCTGCCATTGCCCATGGCGCTGCTGCGGCTGATTCTGCCGACCAATGCGCACTTGAAGCCGAAGTCTTGCTCACGTCTTTGCCTCGACCCGAGCATGTTGAGACAGTCATGGTCAAAAATGGCACACTCATGGCTCTTAAATCAGGTTCAATCTGGGTTGATCTGACCACGAACCGCAAAGAACTTGTCATCGAATTGGCACAAAAAGCACCGAGCGGTGTTGCAGTTTTAGATTCTCCAGTCACTGGCGCAGTCGACGGAGCGCGAAACGGCAAACTGACGCTGTTTGTTGGCGGCGATAAAGCAACGTTCGAACATGTTTCACCGTTGCTTTCGCACTTGGGCAAGTCGATTTATTGTGGTTCTCTTGGTTCGGGGAATGTGGTAAAACTCGTGACCAATCAACTTTGGTTCATCGCAGCCGCGGCAATTGGCGAAGGCTTTGCAACCGGCATTTCAAATGGGGTCGAGCTCGGCACGTTGTGGGGTGCAATCAAAGACAGTGTCGGTGACAGTTTCGTTGTGCGCCATGATGCGCCGTCAATTTTCGCCGGTCATTATGACCCATCGTTCTCACTCGAGTTATGTTTGAAAGATCTCGGTCTGATCAATGAACTCAATCAACAAGTTCACGCCGACTTGCCAATGACAAATGCGGCGATTTCCGCCTTTACCGTTGCCCGCCAAAGATATGGGCCGCATGCCGCCGAGCTTCACGTGGCAAAACGCATTGAAGATGATGCAAATATCTCGATGCGTCTTGATGGAAATTGGACACCACCGTGGGAAGCGTAGAAAGATCTTTGCAAATGTTGCCCAAATACGTGATTAGTGAACTAATTGACTTTGATTTATACCCGCTCGACAAGCCCCAGAGCACCACATACAAACACGCCTTAAACGACGCACGTGCCCAACTGCATCATGATGGCTGTGCTGTAATTAAAAATTTGCTCCGACCTACTGCAATCGAAGTGATTAGCCAAGAGATCATCGAGCGAAAGTCGACTACTCACTTTTCAACTTCAAAAATGAACCCTTATTTTCACACCACGAAGAACACACAATATCCCGACCATCATCCGGTCAACACATTCATCGAGCGTTCTAGTGGGTTCATTCCGGGTGATTCATGGGATTCTTCGCTGGCGATCGATGTTTTGTTTCGCAGCGATTTGTTGACGAACTTTATTCGCGACTCACTCGAGACCGAGTCTGTGCACTGCTATGCCGATCCGCTCGCCGGGTTGACTGCAAATATCTTGGACCCTGGCCAACAATTTGCCTGGCACTTCGACACGAATGAATTTGCCGTGACGGCGATGATCGATGAAGCAGATGAGGGCGGATTGTTTCAATATGTGCCCATGATTCGAAACCCAGAAGATGAAGCTTTCGAAAAAATACAGCAAGTTCTCGACGGCGATTTGGCGAGCGTTAAGACACTCGAACTTCACGCAGGCGATCTGCAGATATTTCGCGGTCGGCACTCTTTGCATCGAGTGACGCGGGTTCCCCAGACCTCGAAGCCTCGCCATGCCGCAATTTTTGCCTACACAGCAGAACCAGGGGTGATTGGTCGAGTCGAACGCACGAAGCAATTGTTCGGTCGAGTATTGCCTGCACACGAAGAGGCCGAAAAAAAACGGGTGCGAACCGATCAATTGATCGATTAGATAGCCGGCACCTGCTGGGTGATGCAGTGAATGCCCCCGCCACCGCGTGCAAGAATCTCGCCGATTTCTAAACCGATGATGTCTCGATTTGGGATATATTCACCAAGCAACGCGAGCATTTCGCTGTCTTGCTTGTGCCCACACACGGGCACTATCACTGCCGAGTTGCAAAAATAAAAGTTCAAGTACGGCACTGCCGCACGAATCGAGTCGGTGACAACGAATGGCAAGACCGGAATCTCGTGCACGGTCAAACCAGCGTCTTTAGCCACGGCGATATTTGCCGAACAACGGGCAAAATCCTCCTCATTTTTGTCGTCGCAGCCCTGCATGATGACGGTTTGTGGCCCGATAAAGGCCGCCACATTGTCGACATGGCCGTCGGTGTCGTCGTCAAGGGCCAAACCATAGGGCAACCACACGACCCGGTCTTGGCCAAGTTCTTTCTTGAGACGATCGGCGATTTGCTCGCGCGTGAGCCCAGGATTGCGATTTGGGTTCAGCAAACATTGTTCTGTGGTTATCAACGTGCCCGATCCGTCGACGTTTATTGATCCACCCTCTAGAACCATGTCGATCATTCGAGATTTGTGTCCTGCATGTTTTGCCCAGCGTGATGCAATCGTGGCATCTCGATCAAATGGCACAAATTTTTCTCCCCAGCCGTTGAACACCCAACAAGTTGCCAATAAATTGCCGTCCTCAAACACATAATTTGGGCCGGAATCGCGAAACCACGCATCGTCAATCTCTAGACCAACAATGTCGACATTTTGGTTGCATGCCAAACGGGCATGATCGACATCACTCGGGTTGGCAATCATCGTCACTGGTTCATAACCAGAGATTGTGTTGGCGAGCGCGGCGTGGGCTTTTTGAGCCTCACCTAAACGAGATCCATAAAGTTCTCGTCGCGCAGGCCAGCAAATTATCGTGCGCTCATGCCGAGAAAACTCGGCGGGCATGCTCACTGATCGAACCCGTCAAGACCCATCAGTGGCTGATACAACTCAGGTCGGCGATCACGAAACAATCCCCAGAATGTGCGCGCAAGTTTCTGTGCCTCGAGATCGAAAGTTGCCAACAACACCGCTTCTTCGGTTCGATTGGCTTCGGCGACTTTTTCGCCAGTCGCATCACAGATAAACGAGCACCCATAAAAGGTGATCTCGGTGGCTCGACCAACCTCACGACCCGTTCGATTTGCTGCCATTACCGGCGTGAGATTGCTTGCAGCATGACCTTGCATGGCTCGTTGCCAATGCCCAGACGAATCAAGTTCGGAATTAGATGGTTCGCTACCAATTGCTGTTGGATACAGCAAGATCTCTGCACCTCGCAGCGCCATGACTCGCGCAGCCTCGGGAAACCATTGGTCCCAGCAAATTCCGACGCCAATTTTGGCGTATCTCGTCTGCCACACCTTGAAACCAGTGTCACCTGGACTGAAATAAAATTTTTCGTTGTAACCAGGCCCATCAGGTATGTGACTCTTTCGATATGTGCCGAGCACTTTGCCGTCGGCATCAATTATCGCCACCGAATTAAAAAGCGCATTGTTGGCGCGCTCATAAACACTGATCGGCAAAACAACGCTTAATTCTTTGGCAACCTTGGCAAAATGTGCAACCGTAGGGTGCGACGACATCTCAATTGCCCGTTTCAAATCGTCAGTTGTTTGATCTTTGCAGAAATAATGTCCTTCAAAGAGCTCAGGAATCAAAATGATCTGCGCACCCTGCTTGGCGGCGCTGCGCACCAGGCGTTCGGCCGTGACGATATTGTCGCCAACTTCGGTCGACATCGACATCTGCAGGGCTGCAACTTTAACGGTGCGCATTTTCTACTTGGCCAATTCGCTCTTGATCGCGTTCAAAATTTCTGGTGCGTCAGGCACAACAGTCGGGTTAAATCGAGCAACCACGACACCTTGGCGACTAACCAAAAATTTTTCAAAGTTCCAACGGATATCTCCAGCATGGCCTTCAGCGTCAGCCACACCAGTTAGGGCTTTATACAAATCATGCCGACCCGCACCGTTGACCTCGACTTTTTCAGACATCGGAAAGGTAACCCCATATTTGGTCGAGCAAAATGTTTCGATTTCATTGGCTGAGCCAGGCTCTTGAGCCCCAAACTGATTGCAAGGCACACCCACAACCGAAAATCCTTGTTCCAAATATTGCTCGTGCAACGCCTCAAGCGCCGAATATTGGGGTGTCAAACCGCACTTCGAGGCGACATTCACAACGAGCGTCACGGTGCCCTTCAACGAGCCGAGCAGGTCCGGCTTGCCGGTCAGCCCGGCTATTTTTGCGTCATATACCGACATTTTGTCTCATCTCTGTTTCGATTTTTTACTCGTGTGGCAAGACTACTCAAAGACCTGCTACACAACACAGGTGCCAAGAACCAAGTTTGATGCCGAATTTTTCGATCGCTTCTATTCAAAATATCCGATGCATTCGCGACGGAAAATTGAAAACTTAGCCTCTGGGGTTCATCAACTCTGCGACTGGTGGGATGCACCAGTGCGGTCATTTCTCGACATCGGTGCCGGCGTTGGCTATTGGTCTGACTGGTATCGAAAAAACCATAAACGAACCAAGGTGCTTTCTGTAGACGCAAGCACACATGCCTGCCGAAAATATGGTCACGAACTTCGAGACATAAGTTCGTGGTCTCCGACACAAAAATTTGACTTGGTTGTCTGTCAAAGCGTGCTGCAATATCTAGATGACCAGAAAGCAAAAAGTGCTATCAAAAACTTGGCAAAAGCGACGAAGAACGTGTTGTTTTTTGAAGTACCAACTGTCACCGACCTGAACCACAATGTGGATCGCAAAGTTACCGATCTAGAAATTTATGCTCGCACCGGTAGCTGGTATCGAAAAGAATTGAAAAAATATTTTGTGCAGGCCGGAGTGGGGCTTTGGGTGGCAGTGTCAAGTAAAATTGTGCTTTACGAATTAGAGGGTGCAAACAAATAAATTAAGCTCTAGATTTCGCCGTAGCCTGACGTTGTGGAAACTGCGTCAGCAAACAATGCCTATGAATTGGCCAAAATCGCGGCAGATTTCATAAATGAAAAGTTTGATACCCAACATGATCTCTTGGCCGTGTTGGGCTCGGGTTGGGCGCATGCGGCATCTGTGCTTGATGCGACTCACGAGATTTCAGTCTCCGAGATACCTGGCTTTGTCAAACCATCTGCAATTGGTCATGGGGGCACGCTCAAAAGCGTCAAGGTTGGCAATTCACGAATTCTGTTGCTGACCGGACGTACCCACCTATATGAGGGTCACGGCGTCAGCTCGGTTGTACATGCGGTTCGCACCGCAGCATTTGCAGGTTGCAAGACAGTCGTGCTCACAAATGCAGCGGGTTGCTTGCGCCAAGATTGGGGTGTCGGCGCAACAGCGTTGATCTCTGATCACATCAACCTGACCGGATTCTCACCTTTGACTGGCGATGATGCGCCTGCGCCATTGCACGGACGATTCGTCGACTTGACCGACGCCTACAGTTCACGACTTCGCACGATCGCCAAGCAGGTCGACCCAACTTTGCGCGAGGGCATCTACATGGGATTCCACGGTCCACATTTCGAAACACCAGCAGAAATTCGTGCTGCCCGAATTTGGGGTGCTGATTTAGTGGGCATGTCAACCGTCATGGAAACGATCGCCGCTCGACATATGGAAATGGAGGTGCTCGCACTTTCTTTGGCGACGAATCTCGCTGCCGGAATCACTGGTGAAAAACTTTCGGGCGACGAAGTTGTTGCAATTGGCAAGGCCGCGTCATCTCGTGTCGGCGGTCTGCTGGCCGGCATTCTCAAGCAAATCGATCTCGAGAACAACCACAAGCCATGAGCAACAACTATCAAGATCTCGTCGCAATCACCAACGCCCATATAGTCACGGTTGACAAGTTTGCCACGGTTATCGAAAACGGTTCGCTTGTCGTTGGGGCTGACGGATCAATCCGCGAAATTTCAAACACGGCAATTCCCCACAATGCGAGCCAAACAATTGACGCGAACGGAGCCATCGTCATGCCTGGGCTGATCAACGCGCATACGCACCTTGGCATGACACTTTTTCGCGGTTTGGGCGACGATATGAGCCTTGAAGAATTCTTGGCGCGCCTCATGCCGGCAGAAGTTCGAGTTTTAAATTATGAAGCGGTTCATGCAGGCACAGAACTCGCTGCGCTCGAGTCACTTCTAGGTGGCATAACGACTTCTCTCGACATGTATTACCTGCCAGACGCTGCAGTAGATGTCGCAAAGTCAAGCTCGATGCGACTGCAGACTGGCCCCAACTTTTTGGAATCTGATGGTCCAGAGCCACTCAAGTTCGAAGATCGTTTAAAGTGGGCCACCGAGTGGCTTGAAGCACCTCGAGACACGATTGGCACTACTGGTTGGGTTGCGCCCCACAGCACATATTTGCTCAGCGAAGTTCAGCTGCGTTTACTCGCCGACCTGGCAGCAAACTTCGAGGCACGAATTCATGTTCACGCATCAGAGACAGTCGGCGAAATGCAATTGGTCGCCAAGCGTCATGATGGTCGCAGTCCGATTCAGGTTCTTGATGACACAAAATTGTTGCGTCGATCTGTTCTTGCACATGGTGTTCATCTAAGTGATAGAGATATTGATTTGATCGCACAAAACTCAGCCACGGTCGTGCACTGTCCTGCGTCAAATTTCAAACTCGCCAGTGGCGTTGCTCGAATTTTGGATCTTCATCGAGCTGGTGTGAACGTCGCTCTTGGCACCGATGGTCCAGCTTCCGGCAATGACATCGATTTGTGGATTGCAATTCGTCTCGCGGGATACATGCAAAAAAATCTCGCCAAGAACCCTGAAGTATTGCCTGCTATCGAACTCGTGCGCATGGCAACCATCAATGGCGCTCGAGCATTGCAACTTGATCATTTGATTGGCTCGCTCGAAGTCGGCAAGCGTGCCGACATAGTCATTCTTGACCCATACTCCCCGTCGCTAACGCCAAATTTTGATCCACATACGACTATCGCCACAAGCGTGACTCGCGCAGACGTGCTTCACGTATTGATTGACGGCAAAGTTGTTGTACGTGACCGCAAATGTCTGACAATCGACCATAAGGCGACAATCGGCAGGGTAAATGCTCTGGGTAAACAAGTGTTGGCAAGCGTCAACAATAAATAGCACTACAGTTCGCACTACTCTTGCCTAAGTCATGAATAAACCAGTCGATTGGGCTTTGCTCAGAAGCACTGCCATGGGCGTAGCAAAAAACGCGTACGCACCGTATTCAAAATTCAGAGTCGGCGCCGCGGCACTCGTGGATGATGGTCGAATCATCACTGGTTGCAACGTTGAAAACGCGTCATATGGCCTGACTCTCTGCGCAGAGTGCGGTGTGGTTAGCGAATTGGCCCGTTCGGGTGGTGGAAGATTGATCGCCATTTGCACCGTCGGCAATGACGAGGCAGTCACACCTTGTGGTCGCTGTCGACAATTGCTGTGGGAA
Source organism: uncultured Ferrithrix sp. (assembly GCA_964407365.1). Lineage (GTDB taxonomy): Bacteria > Actinomycetota > Acidimicrobiia > Acidimicrobiales > Ilumatobacteraceae > BACL27. The sequence continues at coordinate 20,081 of CAYOVI010000004.1, read as the reverse complement.
CACGGCGGAGCAAATTTGTTGCTCGAGGTCAACGGATCACCGCGCAAACTTGGCGAGATGCTGCCGGTCGCATTTCCTGAAGAGTCGGTTTTCGTCAACCCAAAGGCCGACTAGCAACAATGCTCACTCAAGAAGGTTTAACATCTGAGCAAGTCGACTTCTTTGGTCAAAATGGATATCTAGTTTTGCCGAATTTCGCCGATCACGACTCATGTTTGAAATTGCGCGATCAAGCCATGGTCTTGGCCAAAAGATATTGTCCGTCGCCCGAGGAAGCAACCGTTTTTACGGCTGACGGCACTGCAGCACACGCATCAGACGACTATTTTCTGTCTAGTGGCGACAAAATTCGCTGCTTTTTTGAAAAAGATGCGTTCGATGAACTTGGCGAATTGCGCCAAGACGCTCATTTGTGTCTCAACAAACTTGGTCATGCCATGCATGATCTCGACCCTGTGTTCAAAGATTTCAGCCACTCGACTCGATTGGCGGCGGTTGCTGATTCGGTCGGCTTGAAACAGCCGCAACTTTTGCAGTCGATGTACATCTTCAAACAGCCGCGAATTGGTGGTGAAGTCACCTGCCATGTCGACCACACGTATTTGTGGACCGAACCACAGTCGGTAATCGGCTTTTGGTTTGCAATCGATGATGCAACCACCCAAAACGGTTGCATGTGGGCACTACCCGGTGGACATCGCATCCCCGTGAAAACACGCAATCGACTGACGCCAGACCGAAAGTCGACCTACAACGAAGTTCTCGATTCAACCCCATATCCAACAGAAGGTCTCGTGCCACTCGAGGCCGAAAGAGGCACGCTCATTTTGTTGAATGGCACCCTGCCTCACCGATCGGGAGCCAACACAAGTGATAAACCGCGCCACGCATACACGATTCATGCCATCGACGGAACCGCGAATTACCCAGATGACAACTGGCTACAACGCAAATCGCTGCCGATGAGCGGCTTTCTGAATTAATCGTTCAGAATTGCATTAGTTGCCGATGTGCCGAGTCGAGAGGCACCGGCACCAATCATCTCTAAAGCGGTCTCACGCGTGCGAATTCCGCCGCTTGCTTTAACCCCGATTGAATCACCCACTGTCGCTCGCATCAATCTCACCGCGTGCACGCTCGCTCCACCTGACTTGTGAAATCCAGTGGAGGTCTTGACGAAGTCAGTGCCGTTGGCAACCGCCACTCGACACGTCATGACGATTTGCTCGTCGTTTAGTGCCGCCGACTCGATGATCACCTTCAATTTTGACCGACTTGTTATCGCCTTGCGAACATCCGATATTTCTTGGCCCAGTTCCAGCCATCTCGAATCGAAAACTAAACCCAGATTCACGACCATGTCGATTTCAGTTGCACCATTTTCAACGGCTTTGGCGGCCTCAAATGCTTTTGTCACGCCCAAATGAGCACCGGAGGGAAACCCCACCACACACGCAACTGCAATTTCGCTTGCCAACAATTGCGATGGCAATGGCAATTGCGATGGCGACACGCAAACGGCTGCCACCTTTAGTTCGTTGGCTTCTTGGCAAAGTGTTTGAATGTCGCTTTTCGTGGCTTCGGGAGACAGCAGAGTGTGATCGATGAATTTTGCAAGTTCGAAAGGCTTCATTCACTAATAACCTTAACTCTTGACCGGCTTTTCAAATTTTGCCCAAAGAGAGGTAGCGTTTCGCTCTGAAATGGCGACGCTGCGATTCAATTACGGCACAATGGGCTCGGGCAAGAGCACGCTCGCACTGCAAATCAATCACAATCTCACCAGTCGTGGTTTGGCCGGCCTGCTTTTGACGAAACTCGACCGCGACGGTGGCCAAGTAACAAGTCGATTGGGTGTCTCAACGCCGGCAATCGAGATGGAACCCGACTTGAATCTTTTCGAACTAGCCCTTTCACGAATGCCACTGCAATTCGTCGTTTGCGACGAAGCTCAATTCTGCACAGCCGAGCAATGCGATCAACTTGCTCTGATTGTCGACGAGCTTCATGTCGATGTTTATGCATTTGGGCTGATAACCGACTTCAAGGGATTATTGTTCGAAGGCACTCGGCGATTGCTTGAAATTGCCGATCAACGAATCGAGATGCAAGTAGAGGCTCGTTGCTGGTGCGGCGCACGCGCGACCAACAACGCCCGCTTGGTGAACGACAAAGTTGTGCTTGAAGGCGAAACAGTGATGGTCGGAGACACCGACAAAAACACGATTGCACCGCTATTCGGCGATGTTGTGCGATACGAACTGCTATGCCGCAATCACTATCGCAAAAAACAGGTTGCTGCCAGCTAGAAAACGTTCAGCAGATCAACAACGAATACAAGTGTCTCGTTGCCCTTGATAACGCCACCTGCTCCACGACTGCCATAGCCCATGTCGGGTGGAATAGTGAGCTTCCGACGTCCGCCGACTTTCATGCCGACCACGCCTTTGTCCCAACCGGTGATCACTTGGCCAGCACCAAGACCAAATTCAAATGGCTCGTTGCGGTCCCAAGATGCATCAAATTGCTTGGCGGTGCTCCACGCTACGCCGACATAATGAACTGAAACGTTTTTGCCTCTTACTGCCTCTTGGCCATCACCAAGCGTGATGTCTTCAATTACTAAATCGGTTGGCGCAGGCGAGTTTGGAATTTCAACTTTTGGTTTTGAATTTGACATGCCTGCACGCTACTCATCGATTCTTGAAAATGTTGAAACATCTGACTATTTCTGAAGCGCTCGAACTTGGAGTTACTGCAAACTCATTGACAAATTCATTCAAATTTTGCAGATCTTGGGGTGTATCGATATCAAGCTTGATCTCCGGAAACGCCAATTCAATCGGCGCACTCACGGCCTGAACCTTGAATCTGTCTAGGTGTTCCCAAATAAAACTCGTTACATGTTCACGGTGTGAGTCGAGATTGGTAGAGGCCGCGATTTGGCTCAAGAGAGCCCCAGAAAGAATCTCTGCGCCCAAACCGTCGGCATATCGATTGTTTAGCCGCTCTTGGTGATTGCACGAATAGTCGAAATTTCCAGATTTGTGCGCCACAACCAAACGATCAATTTCTTCAGCCGCGATAAATGGATTATCGGCACACACGCGCACGACCAAATCGGCATGCGATTCACTGGCTGCTTTCACAAATCGACCCAAGACGTCATCTTGACTGCCCCGCACCACCAAGACCTCAAAGTTTGAGGCAATCTTCACGATTTGATCGTCGTCATTACTGACCGAAGTAGCGAGCACGACTTGATCAAGGTTCTGCGCCTGACAGACACGGGTCAGAACCCAACTCAACAAATCGTGGGATCCAAGTTTTGCCGCCATTTTGCCCGGAAATCTCGATGAACCCATGCGCGCCTGCACGACGGCAACCACTCGTGTCATGATTTGGCGAGATCGTCCCAGGTCAATATGTGATCTTCTGGCAGGTCACGGGCGATTTTCTTGCCGACTACTTCGTTCCAATTCATTGGGCTGATACCCGTGCCCGGCCTCTTGGCAATCAAGTCTTCATCGGTGAGTGTGTGACCATTTTTGAGATCGCGGGTCAAAACAATGCTGCGACGGGCGTTTAGGCGCGAGATTTCCTCAGTGGCGATCGGAGCCTTTGATCTAGATGGACCAAGCAACTCATGCACGTTTTTAATGTTGACAATGAATCTGGCTAAATCATTTTCGTCCATTGCGTGATAGTGATCGTTGCCTGGCAAAGACTTATTCAAGGTGAAATGCTTTTCTAACACCACAGCACCAAGCAGATGAGCTGTGACCAAACTCAACATTTGTTCGTTGGGCAATGTGTGGTCAGAATAACCAAGCAGCAGATCTGGATAGCGTTCACGCAAATCTATGAACATGCCCAAGTTGGCATTTTCGTTGCTTGTTGGATAATTGAGAATGCAATGCATCAGACAAATCTCTTTGGCGCCGGCGCTTCGCAATATCGCCAATGCCGCGTCAATCTCGTTGATGTTCGAGGCCCCAGTTGACAAAATCACCGGCTTGCCGGTTGCGGCGACTTTTTTGAGCAACGGCGGGTTCGTAATATCGGCAGAGGCAATTTTGAAATACCTAACGAGTGGATCAAGCATTTCAACAGCGCCCAGGTCGAATGGCGTCGAAACAAACTCAATTTCATTGGCCTTGCAGTGCGCAGCCAATTCTTTGTACTCGGCTTCACCAAAAGAGTCGTACTTGGTGAACAATTCATACTGACTAGTTGTGGGTTCTTTTGTCGTGTCCCAATACGAGGGTGAAAATTTCGAAGCAATCAAGCCCGCTTTATAAGTTTGAAACTTTGCTGCGTCAGCCCCGCCTCGCTTGGCCGACTCGATCAACAGTTTGGCCGTTTCAAGAGAGCCTTCGTGGTTGACCCCGATCTCGGCGATGATATACGGCTTGTCGTTTTGACCGACTATACGGTCACCAAATTTGATCGCCCGCATTAGTTGGCCGACTCGCTGCCATGCTTTTCGATGATTCTCTTGCGGTGGTGCTCCATTGCTTCGACGTCGTTGGTGGCATTGTTTTCGTGACGGCGATATCGATAAAGAGGCAACTCGAGTCGATGGATCTGATATTTTTTCGTAAATCGCAAACGCAAATCAGTCTCTTCGTGAAGCAAAAAACTTTCGTCATACAGACCAATGTCGATTAGTTGCTCTGTGCGAAACATGATGCCGCATGCAATGGGATCTGCCAAGCAATTTTTGCGACCCAAAACTTCTTCTTGCTCGTCGACCAATAGGTAGTCACAGGCAACCGCATCCATATATTTGTTTTCACGCAAAAATTCGTGAAGCAAATGCAGAAACTGTGCGTTCACATAATCATCGGCGTCCACCCTGACCACAAAAGGCGCTCGGGCTCGACGAATTGCCTTGTTCAAAGATGCAGGCAGACCCATGTTTTGTTCATTGTTGATCAGCACAATTTCGCCGGCAAATTCACCCAAAACAGCAGCGCTGCGATCTGTGCTTCCGTCGTTTATCACCACGATTTCGAACTTGTCGCGAGCAATGGTCTGGGAGATCAAAGATCTTAAACAACGTGATAAATATTTTTCTTGGTTATACGACGCAACTATCACCGATATCACGGGCGAAGTCATGACGTCTACCGTAAAACCTTCGACAAAGCGTTATGCAACTTGACCGGCACTGCTTCATCCATTTTGACTACAACAGGCAGTGATACTGCTCGCTCTAGTTTTGATCGCGAATCGACAAAGACTTCAGATAGGTCTCCACCGTGGCGTGCCACGAGTTCTGGCATGTGAGTCCATGTGCCGGCAAAATGCCAGGTCACGGCCTCGGGCAAAATCTTGGTCGACAACCCTTGTGCAACCAATGCGTCTCGGCATTGCCGAGCAGTTGGGCTGTCTTTGACGCTAAAGACCAATGCATCTGCGGTTTCATAAGACCCGGCAGGCACCTCACGAGCAGAAATTCCGGGCAGTTTTTTGATGGCCGACCACATCGCATCTCGATTTTTGCGCTGTGCCTCGACGACTGTCTTTAGTTTTTTTAGTTGTGCCAGTCCGACTGCGCCCTGCATTTCTGTCATCCGAAAATTGAAGCCACTGCTTGCTCGGGTGTCTTCCCAGCGTGGCACTGCGGGGTTGTTTTCGTGCCCGTGGTCGTGCCACGCCGCAGCAGATTTGTAGTCTTTTTCGTTTTCAAAAACGACCATGCCACCCTCGCCGGTGGTCATCGTTTTGGCAAAATCAAAACTAAATGTGCCCATTCGGCCCCATGTGCCAAGTGGACGGTTGTCAAGCGAACCACCACAACCCCAAGCAGCGTCTTCGATGAGGTCGATCTTGTTATCTCGACAGATTCTCTCGATTTCAACGAGATTGGCCGGTGTACCCAACATATGCACTGCGATCACTGCTTTTGTTTTTGGCGTGATCGTTTTTTTCAACGACTCTGGATCGAGATTTAGGGTGCCGTCTATATCGGCGCAAACTGGCGTCGCACCAGATTCAATAATCGCCTCGACGGTTGCCACGAACGTAAAACTTTGGGTTATGACCTCGTCGCCTGGTTGAAGGTCTAAGGCGGCAAGCGCCACACGAAGCGCCGCGGTGCCTGAAGTGACCGCCAATGCATATGGCACACCAAGCGCACTCGCAAACGCCCTTTCAAAATCTCGAACTTTCCACCTGTCATGTCTGATTGCATCGAAAGAGTGCCTGAACAGCACCCCGCCGTTTTGAAAAATATCGTCCACTTCTGCCTGTTCTTCGGCACCAATCAACTCGAATCCAGGCATATCTTGATTTTACTCGGGGATTTTTACATCTTTTCGAACAAAGAGATGATCCTCGTGTCGGTGAGTGTCGCGCGAAAGTTGGTGCCCAAAGCATTTGTCAGGGGCTTTTCGTGTTTGATCGTTGCTGCAACAAGCGCGGCGCGCAATTCGGCAGAGAGATTTGCACACACACCAGTTGGCAGGTCGACTTTTTGCAATTCAAGCATCTTGCGAAATTCAGCATGAGCATCTGGATAAAACTCGCCCAGCGCATTCAGCACGATGCAATTGGCAACACAATGATGCAGGCCAAACACCACGCTAAGGGCCGCTGAGAATGGATGTATCACTCCGACATAACTAGTGGCAATCGCGCATCCACCCAGATAACTCGCAACCATCAGATCACTACGGCGTGCATCAGCCATCATGTCGGTACTCAAAAAAACGTTGCGACAAAGATTTACCGTCTCTCGTGAATAGGCGTCGCCGATTGCATTGCGATAACTACCCGCCAAGGCTTCGATGCAATGTATATAGGCGTCCATGCCCGTATAAAAATATTGATTGCGTGGAACCGAACGAGTGAGATTCGGGTCGAGAACGACGTGATCAAAAACCGTGAAGTCGCTGTTCATGCCTAATTTCAAGCCGGTTTCAAGGTTGGTCATGACACAAGTTCTGGTTGCTTCAGACCCAGTGCCAGAAATCGTCGGCACACCTATCTTGTGCACGCCAGGCACTCGCACTAGGTCCCAGCCTTGATAGTCGGCCGCACGACCACCGTTGGTCAGCAAATTTGAGACCGCTTTGGCCGTATCCAAAGTGATTCCGCCACCGAACCCAACAATGGTTGCAGGCTGGCCGTGGCCAGACATGTGAAGCTTCTTTACTAGTTCGTCGATGCCTTGCGTCGTCGGCTCGTCAATCGTGCTCACAAAGTGAACCGCATCGCTTGGTTTGGCACCAAGTGAACTTGCTATGTAATACTCGTTTTTAAAATACTCGTCGATCAAAAAGACTGCATGCGGTGATTGATCGCTGCGGCGAGCAGCCACCAAATCGGCAACACCCGATACGGCCCCATCACCGAAAGTAAACCTGCCGACGTTGCGAACAATCTTGACCCCGGTATCAAGAATCGTCACGCAAGACCCCGCATTTTGTCGAACATCGTCACTGATAGATCAAACTTCGCGTTGCTCGCCACGACCGTGCAGGGCTCGCTATGAATCGCCTCAGAAAGATTGACGCCTTCTAATTGAAACGTGCCACCAGCACCGTTGACAATCGCCAAGCCGGCTGCGATATCCCAGAACATGATGTTGTGTTCTGCATACACCTCCGCACTACCGGTTGCGACCAATGCCAACGAGGCACACGCCGAGCCAATCATTCGAACTTTGCCAAAACTTGCGAGAATCTCGGCAAAACTAGCGACTGCTCGAGCGTCGCCGATGGGAAACCTGCTCGGAAAACCAGTCACTAATGTCGCCTGGCCTCGATCTGAACGATCAGAAACAGTCACGATATTTTTGCCAATGTGTGCACCAATTTGTGGGCCGCCGAAAATTGTTTGCTTCGTTACCAGATTGAACATCGCACCCAAGATCGGTTCATTTGCATTCCACAGCGCAACAGAAATCATCGACGGACCCAAATTGCGACTGAAGTTGTAACTTCCGTCTAACGGGTCAATTACCCACAACAGTTCGGGCAATGACTTGCCAGGAATAAAACCTGTCTCTTCGCTCAAGATCGATATGCCGGTATGCGTCAAACCTTTGATCAAATCTTTTTCGAGCATTTTGTCGGCCTCGAGTTTTATCTCACGGCCACCGACCTGCAGATCAGTGATGTTTTTTGCCGAATTATTCTTGGCGCGAATGAATTTTTTGCCAACTTTCTCTACCAATTCTGTGGCCAACATCGTGAAGCCATGAACGTCGTTGATTGTGAGTGACTGCATCATTTCGCCTCGGGATCTTCAATTTTAAACTGCTCACGCCAAATCGGGTCGGCAAAATAAATTTTGTAGACAGTTTTCATGGTTTGAAATGCATCTTGCGAAGTGCCGCTTTGCACGGGTTGATTTTTGAGAATACTTTGGGTGAAATCTGCGATTTCTCGGTCCCAGGACGGATCGTCTTGGTATTCGAAAAGTTCTTCTTTGGGGTCGCCATTATCTCTATCTGGATCAGCGGTAACTAATGTCATCGTTTCATTTCCATAACTCTTTGAACCCGTCAAAATACCGCGCAAAATAACGCCACCGCGTTGCATGTTGATGTCGAGTGAAAATTGATGGCGCCATTGTGTCGCAGAACTGTTGAGCATGGCGACGACTCCTTGATCGGTTCTCATAAGTGCATAGGCGTTATCTTCGACGTTGTAGCCCCAATGACCGTTTGAAACATAGCTCTGTACGTCGACGAACTCACCGGCGAATAGACGCATCAAATCGACCATATGTATGCCCTGGTCCAACAAAACTCCGCCGCCGGCAATTTCTCTTTTTGCCCGCCAATCGGCTTGATTAAAAGTGATCAACTTTGACTTGCCATATACGCCACGCATGTTGATGATGTTTCCAAATCGACCACTTCTAACTATTTTCAGTGCGTCTTGAACCGAGTCGTGATAGCGATGATTGAAGCCATACATCAATCGACAATGCGGGTTCTTTTTTTCGGCAACGATGACGCTTGCGATGTCGTTCATGTCGCGGCCTGGCGGCTTTTCACAAAACACGTGTAGACCAAGGTTCAAACCAGAAATGGTTACTTCAGCGGCAATGTCGTTTGTCATGCAAACAATCAAGACATCCAGGTCTTGCTCGAGAAGTTGTTGATATGTGCGAAAATGTGCGACCCCATTTGGCAAAACACCGTCGGTTTTGAACACACGATCACAAACTGCGACAAGTTTCAGATTTGGGTGACGCTCTACGCAATCACCCCGTCGCTTGCCGACGACGCCATAGCCTGCGATGCCTACTTTTAAGACTTCTGGGATCATTTAATTAGTTTAAATTCTTGATCACTTCGGGGCTGTTGCCCCGTGATTCAAAAAGACCGTATCTACGCCGTATGCGATAAAGGTGTAACCCTCGCTGATTCGCTGTCGCAACAATTTCTCGTCAGGTTGCACGACATGAATTCCACACGGCATTTTTTGCCTGACGCAGATATCAATCACCTTTGCCAGTGCATCTTTGTACTTCTTGTTGTCAAAATCACCCGTGATACCCAATGAAGCCGACAGGTCATATGGTCCGATCATGATCGCATCAAGACCGTCCACCTTTACTATTGATTCAAGAGCGTTGACGGCATCAATATGTTCAATCTGTGCAATCACCAAAGACTCTTGGGCCTCTTGGCTATAAGACTCAAAGAACTTTCCAAAGACGTTTGCTCGCTGAAAGCCAACGCCACGTCGACCTCGTGGCGGCCAGTGACATTCTCGCACTATCGCCTCGAGTTGTGGTGCCGTCGAGATCATCGGTACAACCACACCGGCAGCACCCTGATCTAGGGCTTGCCGACAATTGATTGGCAATGGGCTCGCGACTCGGGCAAGTGGCAATGTGCCACCAAGTTCGAGCGCTCGAAAAATATCAGGCAGTTGATGCACGCCAACCGGACCGTGCTCCATGTCGATGGCAACCCATCTGTAACCGGCTCGCCCCATGATTTCAGCGATGTTCGAGTCGGGAATCTGCATCCAACTGCCAATGACGGCAGAACCACTTCGAAGCTCTGAGCGAATACTTCGCACTTGTTCAAGCCTGTTCATTGAAACCTCGATGAGCGAAACTGATACCTAGCAACTTACTGAGAAATGGTGGCGGGGGTAGGATTTGAACCTACGACCTTTGGGTTATGAGCCCAACGAGCTACCGGACTGCTCCACCCCGCGTCGTGTCACTCAGGCTATCAGCGACATGACATAATCGCTGTTGCGATGCCACTCTTCAAACGAACACCGAAGGCGACTCAGTCTGACCTTGAAATTCTCAAAGGCGAGTTGGCAGCACTTCGAAGCGAACTCACCAAAAGGACTAACGATCTCTCGCTCGTCACCGCCGCGACGAATGGACTGGATCAAAAAATTGCAATCATCGACACCAGATTAAAGACGATGACCACTGAGTTGTCACACCAATTGCATGAACTGGGTTCAGAGATCGAATCATTGGTCAAAATATCTGATGAGTCTGCGTCACGCGCCGCTCTCGAGCAACTTCGCATAAATCAAACTCGCATCGCCAACGAACAGGCTCGATATGAGATTGCGTTTCGACAAGATCTTGCCGAAATAATCGAGCAGATAAGAAAATCTAGATAACCCTCAGAGCAAAATTTAACTAGTTGCCGACTAGGGCAATTGCTCGACTGACGAGCTCTCTGGCTTCAGCCAAGCGCTGTTGATAGAGCGCAAAGTCAGGCGGAGTGCTGCCGAGCGCCGCGTCAGCCTGGGCGAACAACTCTTCGGCACGGGCGAGCAGTTCAGCCGGTGTGTCAAGGTTTTCTGTATTGCCAACAGGGGGCAACGTAGTCGAAGATGAACCCGAGCCAGAACCCGCGGGGTCTTCTGGTGCTGCATCAGTTGAGCCGTCATTAACATTTACCCCTAGATCTGTATCAAATCCGGGAAACAACTTGGATATCGCCGAGGTCAGGTCGTCGGCCATCACCACTCGGTTATTGTAAGACGCAAGAAACTTGCGCACGAAAATTTGTTTGGCGCTCGGGTCGTCAGGTCGCACGAACAACGGTCGAACGTATACCAATCCCTTGCCAATGTTGATCAACTGCAAATCGCCGTAAATTACACGCGACCCCCTCTGGTCGAGCAATGTGATTTGCTGCGAAACAATCGGATCACTGCCAATTTCTGCCGCCACCGTTGCGGGGCCTTCAGGGAGGGGCTCGGCAACTTTGTAGATAGTCAATTGACCATAAGTTTTGGGATCGCTTGAGACGACCATGAAAGCTCGTAGTTCTTTTCGGGCGTTGTCGGCCGAAAACGGAACAAACGGTCGCAACATAGAAAACACGCCAGTGGTCCCATTTGATCTCGGCTCGTGAAACATCGTGTAATAAGGCTCAAACCTCGCGACACTGGCATCGCGGACATCGCCAGTGTTGGCCGCATTGAAGTCGGTGGTGAGGTCACCGGCAACCACGCCGGTTAGACCCTCGGGTTCGATTGCTGGTGCCTGAGCAACGCTCCAAGCCGCGTTGCGATTGAAGAACAGTGTTGCGTCTTCAAACTGATAGCGACCATAGGTATTGGTTTGAACCCTGAACAAATCTTCCGGATATCTGAAATGATCCACCAACTCTTTTGGAGCATTGTCTACAGAGGTGAACAACTTTGGAAACACTGACTGCCAGGTTTTAATTATCGGATCTTGTTTGTCGACGATGTAAAAAGTCATCGAACCGTCATAGGCATCAACCACGACTTTCACGCTGTTGCGCACATAGTTGAACGGCTCGTTTAGGCCGCTTCCTGGGGTCAATTGATCAATGTTTGCTTGCTGAGCATACGGATAACGATTCGTGATCGTAAACGCATCCAAAACCCACTTCACTTTTTTGTCGACAATAACTGGATAAGGATCAGCATCGAGTCTCAAGAATGGGGCCACCTTGGCGACGCGATCTTTGATGTTGCGCACGAAAAACAACTGTGAGTCGTTTTTCAGCAAAGAAGAACCAAACAAGTTGTATTCCCCGAAATGAACCGCAAATGCCACCCGACGCACGACCGATGAAAGCACGACACCACCGTTGGCTGAATAAGTTTTTTCCTTCGAGTCTGCACACGCCTGCTCGGTCTCGCCAGTTTTAACTAGGGCATAAGAATCAAGACCTTCACCAAAATAAAGTTCGGGTTGGGCTATCTCTAAATCTGTGTAAATCGGTCGACCATCAATCGTTGCCTTGCTCGCCGGGGCGACGATTAGTCCGCAGCCATGTGTATATAGAAGGTGTCTTGACACCCATGTTCGGTTCGGAATGCCAGCAGTGTTTAGTTCCCGGGCCGCCACGAGAACTTGTTGTTGACGACCATTTATCTCATATCGATCGACGTCAAGGTCTCTTATCGCATAGAACGAAGTTTGTCCCTCGTCCAAAACAAATCTGTCACGCATTTGAATCGGGTCGAGTTGCCGCACGTCTTTGAGCGGTTCTGCATCGCTCGAGACATCGGCAGAAGTTATCTGCTCGTATTCGACATCTACGCTTTTAACATCATCTAGGCCCATCGCCGATTTGGTCGCAATAAGGTTGCGCTCGATGAAAGGCAACTCTTTGGTGCTGACATTTGGCTGAACTGAAAATCTTTGGATGACCGCCGGGTAGATCTGACCCGCAACCAATGCGACAACTACCCAAAGTAGGGTCGCAAGAATCGGCAGTCTCCAACTTTTTTGCCATACATTCCACAAAAAGAGCGCGGCCACCGCAATTGATACCAAGATCATCAAATTGATCGCCGGCAACTGGGCATTAACATCGGTAAAAGTGGCGCCCTGAACTACGCCTCGCGTCGAGGTTGTCAACTCAAATCGACCAAACCAATATCCGACCGCCCGCGAAAGGGCGATCAAAGCAAGCAATACAGACAAATGGGCTTTTGCCTGCGCTGTGACATGGCGACCCTGGGTCTGCAATTGAATCGCACCATTCAAGTAATGGGCGATGAAAGTGACCAGGGTGATCAAAATCAAAGCCGCAAGCGACCAACCGATCAAAAACTGGATGAATGGCAGCTTGAAAACATAGAAACTGACGTCACGATTGAACAACGGATCGGCAACTCCAAAAGATTGAGCTTTACCCCAAAGCAGCCAATCCTGCCACTGTGCCGATGCGGGCAAACCGACAAGAAGCCCCAATACAAACGAGATGACGATTCGAACCAACCATTTGCGTTTTGCAACAATTTGGCGATAACCAGCCAAAGCGCGCTGCTCGAGCGAAACCGGCACATCATCAGGGGCCAAACGATCGGCTAGCCACAAGTTGACAACCATCACAACCGCAAAAAGCGCTACAAAAATCGCACCCAGAACTATCTTTGTGGTCAGCACTCCCCAGAAAACATCTGACCTGCCAACGACGTTGTGCCAGAGAACATCGACATAAAAACTCGCCAGACTTCGAATCGATATCCCGCCAAATACGAAAACAGCCAGAATCACCGACCATATTGCGCGACCTCGCCTGAAGGAACTGATTCGAAATCCACCCCCGTTACCTGAAAAAGGGTTGCGTGGATTACGTGGTAAGTCGGAGGGGTTCCGCACGTGACCGAGACTATCGGGAAGCTGGCACTACGAGACACTTGCATCCCGAATGAATAACGGGATGTTGATGTCCTGTAGGAAAATTCTCACCGCATGAAACTTCGCCTGCCAAAGAGTTGTCTTCGGCATCCGAGCATGGTGGTCCATTCGGGTCGACCATCCAACACACCTTGGTGCCAGTCTCCAAAACTAAAAATGCCCCACGACTATAGGCGAGGCGAGAAACATCTCCGACCAATTTGTCGATTTGTTGCATCTTCCAATCGCGGTAGACACTTCGAATCAAACTCGACATTTCAGTTGCGTCACCACCGCTGTTTTCCACGCATTTTTGAATTTGAGAGCGAATCGGATAAACGATTTCATCCGCGAGTTTTTTTGAAAGAACCTGCATCACTGTTGCGTTGCTTACTTTTTTGCGAAGGTCAGACTTCAGGCTCTTTGAAAAAGACTGGGCGCCCGACATTGCAGCCTCGATCAACTCTTTGCTTACTGCCTCGACATAATTCTGCAACTGAATTTCGGCATCTGGCAAAACTTTTTCTAAAGCGACCTGGGCTTTTTTGCCCTGCAGATAATTCAACATCGCATTTTCTTCATCTGCCAGAACTCTCTTGAGTTTCTTGGTGACTGTCTCGTCAATTTCGATGAGAGCATTGTCACGCTGTTCGAACAATTTGGCATTTGGCTTCATTGGTGTGGGTGGTTTGGCTTTTGGCTTCGGTGTGACGTCTTTTTTCGACGCCGGACCCTTTGGGGTTTTGACGGTGCTAGCGACGGACTCGGCGCCAGATTGCCTCAATTTGGCAAAAAGATCGTCGACACTCGATTTTTTTGACTCAGGCTCGGGCACATCGGTGGACGGATGCATCCGTCGCGAGTCTCGACCAAACATCTGCACAATTTTGGCCCGATGTCCATTGTCGGGTTCTTCATCGACGCTCTGGGTCGTCTCGATAATTTGCGGCTCTATTGCAACTGGCTTAGGCGGCTCTGCTGCGACCGACGTTTGCGACTCTAAAACTATTGGCTTTGGGGCCTCTTCAATCGGTGCTGGCTCGGGCACTATTTCTTTTGGTCCTGGCTGTGTTTCAGTCTCGTCTTCAAACTTTTCACGATCAAAAGGCAAAACATTTGACGGCACTGCCTGATGAAACTCTTGGGCTGCGGCGTCAAAATCAGTAAGGTCGCCCACCGCGCCACTTGCGGCCAAACTCGCCCGTTCAAACGCCTCTTTCAATCGATCGCGGTGTCGAATGAGTTCTTCGATTTGTTGTTTTGCTAGTTCGCGACGAGTTGCAAGTTCGGCCAGAAGCTTTTCACGATATGCCCGCGCCTCGTTGACCATCTCACGACCCTGTTGCTTGGCCAATTCAATTTCGGCTTCACTGTCTGAAGATGCGTCGCTACGACGTCGCGACACCTCGATCTCGGCTTGCTCGCGCAAACGTGCGACTTCAGTTGCGGCTTCGCGAACCATGCGCTCGGCTGTCTCGGCTGCTCTGTCGCGCATTTGTTGTGCAGCCTCTCTGGCAACAGACAAAACTCTCGCAGTTTCTTCACCTAATAATGTCGTGACAGTGGCCTCGTCAAGCACGCCCGGGTCAGAAAGGCCACGGGTCTGCATCGCTCGCATCTCGCTCTCCAAAAACTTTTCGCGCTCTTGCAGTCGTGCAAGTTCGGCTGACACCATTCGCAGAAAATCGCGAACCTCGCCTTGGTCATAACCTTTGCGAGTGACTTTAAATTGGGCAGAACCAACGGCGGCAGGCGACGCGGGGTCGGGTTTAGAGAAGCTAATCGCCATTAGGCAAGATTAAACCCTATTTATAGTTCGATTGCGTCATTATTTATGACGCTGCCACCCAACTCTTCCAAAATTTTTAGAGCCTCACCAAGGTTGGCAACTGGCACAATTTTCAATTTTGAACCCGCAACCTTGCGAGCGGCATTCAACTCTTCAGCGGTTTGGGCACTCGGCACCAAAAACACAGTCGCACCAGACGCCTTTACAGCGACAGTTTTTTGTCGAAGTGCGCCAATCGGGCCGACGCTTTCGTCGCCGTCGATCGTTCCCGTTGCGGCAACTTTCACCCCACCAGTCAATTCGCCCGCGGTTAATTCATCTAGAAGCGCGAGCGTGAAAGGCAGCCCGGCAGACGGTCCGCCGATTGAATCGGTGTCGATATCTACTTCGAATGGCAAATCGACCTTGCGCGTGTCTGCTGGCCACACCCCGATGATCGTGCGGTCAGGGTCATCTGGACTGACGATCAATTCGACTTCTTTTGTCACTGGCGCATTTGACTTATGGGGAATGATCGTGATCTCAACTATCTCACCGGGCGAATAATCGGCGATGACCGGCAATAAGTCTGAAAGCTTCGTAATTTCAATTCCGTCAAATTTTGTGATCGTGTCACCTGGGTTCAACTGCAAGCATGCACTTAGCGGTCTTGGTTTGTCTTCGCAGACCAATTTCTCGATGATCAACTTTCCATATTCGATCGAGACTTTATAACCGAGACGATTGAGTGCAACGTACTCGGCGATCTGTTTTGCCGATGCCATCGCTTCGAATCCAAGACGACGCTGTTCGCTAGGTGTTTGCGCGCCAAACTTTTCCTCTCGGCTCAAGACGTCGACATCGGGATCAAGTATCCCAACGAGTGCATCGAGTGAACTCAATTTTGATCCGTAGGCAGTGACAAAGAGAATCGGTGAAGATGTTTTGTGTCGCGTGACCTGACTCAGCGCATTTTTGTCGAACGAAAAACGAGAGGCAACTTGCTCGGCTGAGCCTGGCGCAACTTCCCAATAGTCAACTTTCACGAACGAAGCTGCGATCAGTGAAACAGTTATCAGCCAGACGACCGTCAACAGTGGCAGCGCCCACCACATGTTGCGTTGGCGTGGTGCGATGACGGTTTCCTGCCCGCCAATGACCGACGGCGATACGCTAGAAGGAGTTGTGGTTGTGTCGAAACTCATATCACTCACCGTCCTTGATGTTACGGTCAGGTCTAGCGCAATCATCATGCTGAGCCTGATTGCATTTTGGTTGGTAAACCGGGGTCGATCTGGCAGTCAAAATAGACCATTGCTCGTGAGGGTAGACAACAAGAGCACAAAGTTTCATCAAACTCCGACGAAAGATCAAACCCTGCGCACAGCGGGCTTTCTTGGGTTGGGCACATTTGCCATCGGAATAGTTGTGGCTGTGATCGTTTCGGTCTTGGCTGCATTTGTTTTCTCAACTCTCACAAGTTCGTTGGGAAATTAATCTGTGAAAATTCTTGTCACCGGTGCCGATGGTTTCATCGGCTCGCACGTGGTCGAAACGCTCGTAAAGAACGGTCATCAAGTTCGAGCATTCGTGCTTTACAACTCATTCAACTCGTGGGGGTGGCTAGATCAGTCTGAAAAGACTGTTCGTGACAGCATCGAGATTTTTGCCGGTGACATTCGTGACCCTCACGGTGTGGACAAGGCGGTGGAAAATCAAGAAGTTGTGCTTAATTTGGCGGCCCTGATCGCCATTCCCTATTCGTATCACTCACCCGATACGTATATAGATACGAATATCAAGGGAACCCTAAACATCTTGCAGGCAGCGCGACGACACCAAGTCGCTCGAGTGGTTCAAACCTCGACAAGCGAGGTTTACGGGACCGCTCAATATATTCCGATCGACGAAAACCATCGGCTACACCCACAGTCACCGTATGCCGCCTCAAAAGTTGGCGCCGATCAACTTGCTTTGAGTTTTCACGCATCGTTTGATTTGCCAGTTGGCATCTTGCGACCGTTTAACACCTATGGACCCCGCCAATCGGCACGAGCGGTCATTCCGACAATTATCAGTCAGTTGGCCAATAAATCAAAAGTAAAGCTGGGATCTTTGTCGCCAACCCGTGATTTTTCATTCGTACAAGACACGGCCGATGGTTTTCTTGCAGCCGCCAACAGTGACGCGATCATCGGAAACACAATCAACCTTGGCAGCGGATTCGAAATCTCGATCAAACAGACAGCAGAAACGATTGCCAAGTTGATGAACACCAAACTCGAGTTGGCAAACGACGAACAGCGAGTTCGACCAGAAAATTCTGAAGTTGAACGACTTTTTGCATCGATCGACAAAGCCAAACAGGTTTTAGGTTGGCAACCCAAGTTTCAGGGAATCACGGGCTTCGAATCTGGTCTCAAAAAAACAATTGAGTGGTTTTCAAACCCCGAAAATCTCTCGAGATACAAAGCTGATCGGTACAACCTTTAGTTAGATGGCGACTTCTAGTACTTCTGAGCAAGAGTTTCTTGCGGTTCTAAAGTCAGTTCTAGGTGAATCTGCTGGTTCTCAAATTGCACTGCACGAGCCAAACATCGGCAACCACGAAAACGAGTTGGTTAGCAAATGTCTAAAGTCGGGCTGGGTCTCCTCGGTCGGTGAATATATTTCAGAATTCGAAAATGGCCTTGCTAGATTCACCGGGGCTCAACACGTAATCGCCGTTGTGAACGGCACGGCGGCACTTCACCTCGCACTTTACGCCTGCGGGGTAAGACCAGGAGATGAAGTCATTGTTCCGACATTGAGTTTCGTCGCAACTGCCAACTCGGTTTCGCACTGCGGGGCGATACCACATTTTGTCGATAGCGATTCTGAGACTCTCGGGCTTGACCCTGAAGCACTTCGCAAGCACCTGAGTGAAAATACATCGCTTCGCGATGGCGGGTTATATAACTCGAAGACCGGTCGAAAAATCAGTGCAATAGTGCCTATGCACACTTTCGGGCACCCGATGAATATTGAAAATTTGATCCGAGTTGCTGACGAATTCAAACTCACCATTGTCGAGGATGCGGCCGAATCAATCGGAAGTTATGTCGGCAAAACTCACACTGGAACATTCGGCAAATGTGGAATTTTGAGCTTCAACGGAAACAAAACCATCACAACGGGTGGAGGCGGTGCGATTCTGACAAACAACGAAGACCTCGCCTCGCACGTTCGACATTTGGCGACGACCGCAAAATTGCCACATGACTTTGAATACATCCATGATCAGGTCGCCTTCAATTATCGAATGCCCAACATCAACGCGGCACTGGGTTGTGCCCAATTAGATCGACTTGATGAGTTTCTGCTGGCAAAGAGAAAACTTGCCCACAAATATCGGGAAAGTTTGGCCCAAATGCAAACCATGAGGTTTGTCGACGAACCACACGGAACAACCTCAAATTATTGGTTGAATACGATTCGTTTGAATAGCCCGGGCCTTGAACTGCGCGATGAACTTTTGGTTGCGGCCCGTAGGCACGGCTATTTATGTCGACCCGCATGGAAATTGCTTCACACTTTGCCAATGTACGAAAAGTCGCCACGTGCCAACCTGCCGGTTGCCGAAAATTTGTGGCAATCATTGATAAATATTCCAAGCAGTGCAAGACACTGTCTCGAGAAAAAATAATGCGAAGAAAAATCTGCATCGTCACTGGCACTCGAGCCGAGTATGGATTATTGAGACCTCTGTTGCAGATATTAAAAAATGATCCCGATTGCGAATTGCAACTAATTGTTACCGGTTCTCATCTTTCTTTGAAACATGGCATGACAATAAGCGAGATCGAAAATGACGGCTTTGTGCCAAATGCGAAAATCTTCATCGACCTAGATGACGACTCGAAGCTCGGTGTAATCAAGTCGATGGCAAGTGCGACGAATCAGCTTGCCCAAGCTGTCTCACAATTGGCACCAGAAGTGATAGTTCTGCTTGGTGATCGCTTCGAAATTCTTGCAGCAAGCCAGGCGGCTTTGATTCTTGGCATACCTGTTGCCCACATCCATGGCGGTGAACTAACCACTGGGGCATTCGACGACAGCATCCGACATGCGGTGACGAAAATGTCGAATCTACATTTTGTCGCAGCGCCAGAATATGCGCGTCGAGTTGCGCAACTTGGTGAACAACCTGGCTCGATATTCGAAGTTGGCAGTCTCGGTGTTCAGGCGGCTCTTCAAAACGAACCAGTTTCGACGCAAGATCTCGAGCAGTCTCTGGGTATCGAACTCAAACACCCGATTTTGCTTGTGACATATCACCCCACGACGCGTGGTGGCGCCAATTCGGCGACCGAGATCGACGAGGTTTTGGCGGCACTTACGAGATTCGTCAATTGCACGATTGTTTTCACCGGAACGAACTCCGACCCAGGCAATTTTGAAATAACTGCAAAAATTCGCGATTTCGTCGAATCTGAACCTAAAAAGAGAACCTTGTGCGTCTCACTTGGACAAAAAAAATATTTGAGCCTGCTCTCACTTTGCGATGTAGTCGTGGGTAATTCTTCGAGCGGAATTATCGAGGCGCCTGCTTTTGGCAAACCAACCGTAAATATCGGAAGTCGACAAGACGGCCGATTGCGTGCTGATTCAATAATTGATGTTGCAGCTGCCGGTCCAAGTATTCAGACAGCCATTGAGACTG
>CAYOVI010000003.1:0-41420 GCA_964407365.1 uncultured Ferrithrix sp. | reverse complement strand
CAAAACTTGTAGTTGAAGCCGCCTCACAAAGTGCGGTCGAGCCATGGGCGATGGCGGCATTCGAATGCGGGGCTGATTTCATTGTTTCGTCGTTGTCGGCATTTGCCGATGCCTCGGTTTTGAATCGACTTGTTGAAACGGCAAAGACAAAAGGTTGCCAACTAGAGGTGCATGCAGGTGCTCTTGGTGCAATCGATGCACTTTCGGCAGCAAAACTGGCCGGTCTCGACAAAGTCGAACACCGAATCATCAAGCCCCCAACTGCATGGCTTGGCACCGAGGCCGAGAAATTTTGCGATCTGAGAGCGATCAAACAACCCATCGAGTTCTTTTCTGATTCGGCAACAACAACTGCCAAGATGTTTCCACAAAACGCAAATGTGGCGATGACGACTGCCCTAGCCGGGCTGGGTCCAGATTTAACTCGAGTGGTCTTGGTGGCAGACCCAAATGCGACCACAAATCGTCACGAGCTCACGGCGCACGGAACATTCGGATCATTGCGCCTCGAGATATCGAATAAACCCCTTGCCGACAACCCAAAATCATCGGCCTTGACGGCTTATTCTCTGGCCCGATGCATAAACAACAGGCTTACACGGTTGATTATCTAGAAGTTTCGTCGCTTTCTAAAGGAACAATGCGAATTTCTTCTTCGAGCACCGTCACGCGCACGCCCCCAACCAAGTCGGTAATCAGATTAAAAATTGTTGCCAACAACACCCAAATACCAGTTCCTAAAATCACAGCCAAAAGGCCCAATACCCAAAGGTTGGCGAACAATTCAGAGCCATCAAACCTGAAAGTCTCCCAACCGAAAGACTCCATGAAGTTTTCAATGTTGTCAAGCGTGCCAGTCGATTGAGCAACGTTCCACAACAAAACAAGGGCGATCAAAACCACGAAATAGCAAACGAGGTGAAAAACCAAACCGACCTTAAACACGCTCCAAGCGTCGATATCGCGAATCACCCGAGACACACGCCGCACACGCGGCTTGCTGGATTTGTCGATCGACTTTTTCGTCATCTTTGCAGTGTAGGCAGATCTAGACCGCCCAATGACACTGCGGTCGCCCGTCGAACAACGTCGCCAACTTTGGTGGCGACTTCGCATCTGTCAGAACCCTTATCTATTTCGACAACCTGGGCAAAATTTAATCGGGCAACAATTTCGATTCTCTGTGGCATTAAATCTGTTCTCGATAACAGACAATTGATTGCCGAATCATCGGCAACGAACTGACTTCGTTGGGCAGCTATCAATCGATCGGCGGTGCGAGTGAGCGAAAAAATTACCGCACTAAAAAGGCCCAATGCAACCAGCACGAACAAAGTGGCTGAACCACCCTCGGATTTCACGGAAATACAGCGAATAAAAATTTTTATTCTTCGTCTGTGGCCAAAATTGGTGCAACAGATGCAACAACTTGACCCTCGCCAAGGCTCATCACGCGCACACCGGTGGCGGCACGACCCTGACTTGAGATTTCTTTCACTGGAGTTCGAATCGTCGTGCCTGCAGATGACACAACCACAATTTCATCATCTAGACCGACCATGAAGGCAGCCACTACACGTCCTTTTTTGCCAGTCAATTTGATGCCAATCATGCCCATGCCACCCCGGCCTTTGCGGCTGAAGTTGCTCAACTGGGTGCGCTTGCCATAACCCGATTCGGTAACCAACAAAATTGATGCATCATCTTTGGCCACGTCGACCGAGACGACTTCGTCTCCTGCGCGCAAACGCATGCCGCGAACACCAGCCGCTGATCGACCCATCGGGCGTACTTGTTTTTCAGAGAATCGAATTGTTTGGCCACCACGACTGACGATGAAAACGTCGTCTGTGCCGCCGGTTTCGATCACTCGTACGAGTTCGTCTTTGGGTCTAAGTTTGAGCGCAATCAAACCATCGCGACGCGACGAGTCATATTCATTGAAAGCGGTCTTTTTGACTTGACCTTGCCGAGAGACAAAAAATAGATATCGCGTGCCCGGAAACTCGCGGGTGTCGATGATCGCCTGAATTGTTTCGCCATTTTGAAGTGGCAACAAGTTGACGATCGGAATTCCCTTGGCCGTGCGCTCGCGTTCTGGAATTTCAAGGGCACGAAGTCGATAGACGCGTCCACGATTAGAAAAGAAGAGCAAATACGCGTGTGACGTCGTAAATATCACATTGCGCACGATGTCTGCGTCTTTCATCTTCGCACCCGAAACACCCCGACCGCCTCTGCCCTGTGATCTAAAAGAATCTGCCGAGACGCTCTTGATGTATTGGGCTTGGGTCATGACAACCACCAGCTCACGATTTTCGACCAAGTCTTCGACGCTCATCTCACCGACATCGGCCGTGATTTTGCATACGCGCTCAGAGGCAAATGTTTCGCGCACCGCGGTTAGTTCTTTAGAGATCACCGCTCGCAATTTTTTGTCGTCGTTCAAAATCGCCTTCAACTCTTTGATTTGAGCCTGAACGTCTTTTTGTTCGGTCTCGAGATCGATTCGCGAAAGTTTGGTCAATTGTCGCAATTGCATGTCGAGTATGTCGATGGCTTGACGCTCGGTGAAGCCAAACTGCTTGCCCATCAAAGCCGCCTTTGCGGCGTTGCTGTCTTCACTGCCTCGAATCACTTTGATCACCGCATCGATGACGTTTAAAGCCTTGAGGCGACCTTCGAGGATATGCCCGCGATCTTGGGCCTTTTTGAGTCGATGGGTGCTGCGTCGCGTTATTACGTCGATTTGATGTCGCACGTATCCCTGCAGGGCGTCGCGCAGGTTGACCGTGCGGGGCACGCCGTCGACGAGCGCCACCATGTTGACCGGAAAGCTTGTTTGCAGAGTCGTCAGTTTGAAGAGATTGTTCATCACCACATTCGAATTTGCATCTCGCTTGAGTGTGATGACCAAATTTGTTGCACCGCCCGAGGAGTTGTCGTTGACATCTGCGATGCCGTCGAGCTCGCCGCCATCTACAAGTTCTTGAATTCGAGCCGCAATCGCCGAGCAACTGGCTTGATATGGCAATTCGCTAACCACGATGCGCATCTGGCCGCGTACGCCATCTTCAATTGAAACCTTGGCCCGCATCTTGATGCTGCCACGCCCGGTCTTGTAAGACTCGTTGATGCCACTGCGGCCCAAAATCAGGCCACCAGTCGGAAAGTCTGGGCCTTTGATGAATTTCATCAGATCGGCAATCGAAGCATCGGGGTTGTCGATCAGATGCAATGTCGCGTCGACGACTTCGCCAAGATTGTGCGGCGGAATACTTGTTGCCATGCCGACGGCAATGCCCTGCGAGCCGTTGACCAACAAGTTGGGAAACCGCGATGGCAAAACAGATGGTTCTTCGGCGGTGCCGTCATAGTTTGAAATCAAATCAACCGTGTCTTCGTCAATGTCGGCTAGCAACTGCATCGCTAATGGATGCAATCGCGACTCGGTGTAACGACTCGCTGCAGGCCCAAAATCGGGCGAACCATAATTGCCGTGAAAATCGATGAGCGGGTGGCGCAACGAAAACGGTTGGGCCATTCGCACCAATGCGTCGTAAATAGCACCGTCGCCATGCGGGTGATAACGAGCCATCGTGTCTCCCGTGACGCGGGCGCACTTGACGAACGGACGATCGGGTCTGAAACCTTGTTGATGCATGTCCCAGATGATTCGACGATGCACGGGTTTCAGACCGTCTCGAACATCCGGAAGAGCTCTCGACATGATCACCGACATCGCGTAGTCGATGAATGATCTCTCCATCTCGTCTTGCAATTGAATTGGTTGCACGCTCTTGCCCGGGACAAACGGCAATTGGGCCGAGGATGGAGCCTTTGAGTCGGAGTTTTTCGAGGCCTTCTTGTTGTTTTTCTTAGTGGGTTTTTTTGCAGCCATGCCGTGGTTTCCTAGTCGCTGTTAAAAGTCGAGGTTGCGCACGTCTCGTGCATTTTTTTGAATAAATGATTTGCGGCTTTCGACGTCGTCGCCCATCAACACGCTCATGATGTTTTCGGCTTCGGCCGCCTCTTCGACATTGACCTGCAAAAGGGTGCGCGTGGCAGAGTCCATTGTGGTGCTGCGCAGTTCTTGCCAGTCCATTTCGCCCAGACCTTTGAGGCGTTGAAATTCTTTTTTGTGATTTGGGTTGGCTTTCAGAAATTTTTCTTTGGCTGATTCGTCTTTCAAATAAGTCTTTTCTTTGCCGACTTCGGTCGAAAACAAAGGTGGCTGGGCGATATAAATAAAACCGCTTTCGACCATCGGGCGCATCTGTCGATAAAAAAACGTCAAAAGCAAAGTGCGAATATGGCTGCCATCTACGTCGGCATCGGCCAAAATGATCACCTTGTGATAGCGGGCTTTCTCGACGTTGAATTCGTCGTTGCCAACGCCACCACCAATAGCTGTGATCAAAGCCTGAACTTCGGTGTTTTTCAGCATCTTGTCTAATCGGGCCCGCTCAACGTTGAGAATTTTTCCGCGAATCGGCAAAATTGCCTGGGTTCGAGGGTCTCGAGCGTCGACGGCCGTGCCTCCTGCTGAGTCACCTTCGACGATGAACAGCTCGCTTTCAGCCGGGTTGCCGCTTTGGCAGTCTTTAAGTTTGTCGGGCATGCCCGCGCCGCTCAAAGCGGTTTTACGACGAACTGCATTGCGCGCATTTTTTGCTGCGATGCGCGCTTGGGCCGCTGCCACGGCTTT
Organism: uncultured Ferrithrix sp.; assembly: GCA_964407365.1. GTDB lineage: Bacteria > Actinomycetota > Acidimicrobiia > Acidimicrobiales > Ilumatobacteraceae > BACL27. The sequence continues at coordinate 36,712 of CAYOVI010000003.1, read as the reverse complement.
TTTGACGATGCGATTTGCCTCTGTCGGGTTTTCGAGCATCCATTCTTCGAGTTTGGTATTTGTTTCTTTTTGAACGAATGACCTCATTGACACGTTGCCGAGTTTGGCTTTTGTTTGACCTTCAAATTGTGGGTCGCGCAACTTTACGGTGACGATTGCAGTTAGACCTTCACGAATGTCTTCACCGAGCAGGTTTTCATCTTTTTCTTTCAGCCCGCCAGATGAACGGGCATATTTGTTGACCACCGATGTCAGCGCTGTTTTGAAACCTTCGACGTGCATGCCGCCTTCGACAGTTGAAATGCCGTTGGCATAGCCATAAATGCCCTCGTAATAGCCGGTGTTCCATTGCATGGCGATCTCGAGGGTCTGATCTGATTCGCTGGCTTGGTAGTAGGCAACCTTGTTGAAAAGAGATTCGCGTGAGACGTTTAAGTGTTTAACGAAATCGACTATGCCTCCTTTGTATTGATAGGTGACCTTGTCTTTTTTGCCGGCGCGTTTGTCTTCGAACACCACTTCGAGATCACGATTCAAAAACGCAATGGTCTGCAAACGTTCAAGAACCGTGCGGGCAACGAACTCGACGCCTTCTGATGCAAATATTTCTGGGTCGGGATAAAAAGTTATCGATGTGCCGTTGGTTTTCGAGTTAGAGGCCCCAAGTTTTTGAATCTTGGCTTTTGGTTTTCCGCCATCGACGAACTCTTGTTTGAAACGATTGCCGTCGCGGTCTATCTCGGCGATCAATTTTTTTGACAATGCATTGACAACGCTGACGCCTACGCCGTGCAGACCACCTGAAACTTTGTAACCATCACCGCCGAATTTTCCACCAGCGTGCAACACGGTCAACACAACCTCAAGAGCGCTCTTGCCTTTGTGCGGACCCGACGGATATGGATCAACCGGAATGCCGCGACCATTGTCTTGCACCTGGCAGGCGCCGTCTTCGTGCAATGTGATTGTGATCTTGGTGCAAAACCCGGCCATCGCCTCGTCAACCGAGTTGTCTACGACCTCCCAAATGAGGTGGTGCAGACCATTGAGACCAGTCGAACCGATATACATACCCGGGCGTTTGCGCACCGGGTCAAGACCTTCAAGAACCTGAATATCTTTGGCTGCATAGGTTGCCGAACCGCTCTTTGCAGAGGCAGGTTTTGCTTTGGTTACAGCCATTTTTTGGGCGCCTTTGGTTTGATCTAAATGATGGATTTTGCTCGGTTTTAAGCAAAATTATTCTAGTCTTTACGTGTTCGCGCGGCCTGACTTAATGCGTATATCTAGGCCACTGATCGTGGTGCCGGTGTGATGACTAAGGCTCGTGCAAATGTCACGTTCAAGAAACTTCATGTGGGTAGACCATGCAGGGTCGTCTACCTCGATCAACAGCCTGCCCCGGTCAAGTTTTATCGGTGTGGCGTGATTTGCAACTTGGTCGCCAACGATTTCGTGCCACAAACCAAAAACGCCTGAAACGATGTCAATGTTTGGCGACCCGAGATGATGGAGCAATTTATTGAGTTCGTCGCTAAGCCTTGACTCAGAGCCCGAATTTGCATCTGGGTCTGTTTGGTCAAAGTTGTCGGTGTTCATTTTTGCCCGTTGGTTAGTTTGATTTTGGAGTTGCAATTATCGTGCCAGCCTTAATGGCAACTTCTTTTGAAATGTGTGCCCCGATAGGCAGTTCGGAAGCCGTTGTTATCAAAACTTGCCCAACAGGAAAGTGATTCAAGAGAGCCTGGGCACGATTTGGGTCAAGCTCCGAAAGAACATCGTCCAGAATCAGAATCGGTATCTCGCCGACACTTTGGCTGATAAACCTATGCATCGCAAGTCGCAAGGCCAGCGCCATGGTGCGTTGCTCACCCTGCGAGGCGTGCGTGCGAGATGGCAAATTATTGATCGAAATTTCAAAATCGTCTCGATGCGGCCCGACCGTCGTGACAATTCGACGCAAATCTTCATCTCGCGAGTCGACAAGACACCTCGCAAGACCGATCTTGAGCCATTCGGGTGAATAATCGACCACGATGCTGCTCGGACGTTGCGCTAATTCTTCATAGGCGTGCACTACAAATGGCGTGAGTTTCGACAACAGATCACTTCTCGCCTTGCCTAGTTGCGTGCCCAAATCAGCAAATTTTTCATCCCACAAATCGAGCATCGAAGCGACTGCGTTGTTAAGGCGACCTCCAGATTGCTTCAACACGGCGTTGCGTTGTTTAACGATGCGATCAACTTCGAGTCGTAATGCATCATTTTTCGACGACAATGCAACTAGCGAGTCGTCTAGAAAATCGCGACGCAGATGTGGGCTGCCCTTGACCAAATCAAGGTCGTCAGGTGAAAAAACTGTTGTGCGCACCATGCCGAGCAAGTCGCGGGTTTTGGGCAATTTGGTGCCATTGACCAAGACCTGATTGCGGGTTTGGGTGCTGAGTCTGGCCTCAATCAAAATTTCGCGACCATCATCATGCAAAACCCTGGCACGAATGAATGCGGTGTGAGCCCCGTTGCGAATCATCGCTTCAGTTGGCACACCCCGAAAACTTTTCATCGTTGACAAATATGCCAACGCCTCTGTCAAGTTGGTTTTGCCTTGACCGTTTGCCCCGATTATCGCATTGACACCTGTCGAAAAATCAACCTGTGTGTTCTCGTAATTGCGAAAGTCGCTAAGTTGAATTTGTTGCAATATCACGTCGACTCAGTTGGCGACGCTAGTTACAAAATGCGCGAACAAACTAACTCGTCAGCCGTTGTGGCATCACGAGATATAAATAATTCTTGTCGCCCACCCCACGCAAAACGGCTGGTTTCACCGGGTCTGTGGATTCGATCGTGATTTCATCGCCTTTGACCGCGTCAATGCCGTCCATCAAGTATTGAGAATTGAAGCCAATTGTTATTTCACTGCCATCAAGTTTTGCGTCTAGTTCGTCAACAACCTGTCCGATGTCTTGTGTGACTACTGAGAGGCGAATCGAGTTTGAAAGCATCTCAAGACGCACCGGCGTCGTCTCACGCGCCAAAATTCGCGAGCGTCGCACTGCTTCAAGCAATGGCTCTCTTGGGGTTGTCACCTTGTTCGGATAGTGGGCCGAAATCAATTGCTTATATTTCGGAAATTCAACATTCAACAATGTGGTCGTTAAGGTCGAGCCGCCAACTTCAAAAGTCGCACGATTTTCGCCGAGGGCCATTGTCATTGATTCGGCTCCGCCGATCAGGCGTTCTAATTCACCCAGTGCCCGACCCGGCACAACTATTTCAGCACCGTGTCCGAGCATCGTTGCACCAGGCAACTCACGCACAGCCAAACGATAAGAGTCTGTTGCAACCAAACAAACCGAGTCTGGTTCGGCGACCATCAAGACGCCCGTCAAAGCCAAGCGTTGCATGTCGGTCGACGACGCACGCACAACTTGACCGAGAGCCTCACCAAATGTTTTGGCACTGATTTTCACAGGCTGCGTGCCGGCAACAATGATGTTCGGAAAATCTGAAGCCGCAAACGTAGGCACGGTGAATTGTGATTTGCCCGCCGAAACAATCACCTCTTCGCCTTGGGCGTCGATGGTGACTTTTTCTTCGGGCATTGATCGCACGATGTCGCTGATCAACTTTGCACTCACTACGGCCACCCCATCTTGTACGCCGCCGATTGAAAGAGTCGAACGCACGCTCAAATCGTTGTCAGTGCAAGTAAGCACTAATGAGTCGCCTTTAACTTGCATGTGCACACCCGACAGTGCTGGCATCGCATTGTTGCGATTCGATGCAACACGAGCCGCAGCACCTAGCGCCTCGGTTAATAGCTCTCTTTCAACTCGAAATTTCACCGAATTTACCTCACTAGTTGAGTTCTAAAGATGTGTGCTTTTGGGGTTATTAAATGTGCCAATTTATATATAAATCTAATAACCGTAATAAGGCCTGTGGATTGTGGATTAACACCCTGAAACCCAATAGAAATAACGCTTTTGCCTGTGGCTAAAAAATGAACCATAGGCACATCTTGCACCCGTGTGGTTTGTTGATAAGTGGATAAACCTGTGTTGTGAACAACAATCCTTGGAGATTTCCACATAGTTATACACAGCGAACTCATGAGGTTTTGAGCTTTTTGATCAAAGCCGTAACTTGCTCATAAACCTGCTTGCGTTCTTTAATTACACGCTGAGTTTTTTCCACAGCGTGAATTACAGTCGTGTGATCTCGCCCACCAAACAAGCGAGCGATCGCCGGATAACTCAAATCCGTTAATTCACGAACCACATACATTGCGGTTTGTCGTGCCGTGACGAGTGGTCTTTGGCGACTTTTACCTTTGATTTCTTCGACACTAAAACCAACAAATTCGGCTATCTCGGCCAACAACTGTTCGTCGGTTCTGGGCTTCGTCGTGTTTTTGGTCAGCAAATCGGTGAGCAAGGTCTTTGCCAAATCAATATCTACGGAGATTTTGTTCAAACTTGCATACGCCACGGTGCGAATCAAAGCGCCCTCGAGTTCGCGAATGTTAGAAGTGACATTGCTAGCGATGAATTCGAGCACGTCACTAGAAATCGTGGTGCCGTCTCGTTCGGCTTTGTTGCGCAAGATTGCCAAGCGAGTCTCCATGTCGGGCGGTTGAATATCGGTGATCAAGCCCCACCTGAATCGACCTCGCAGTCTGTCTTCTAAGGTTGGTATCGCGTCGGGCACGCGGTCTGAAGATATGACGATCTGTTTGTTCGCGCCGTGCAAAGAATTGAAAGTGTGGAAGAACTCTTCTTGCAAACCCTCTTTGCCCTCCATGAATTGAATGTCGTCGATCAACAACACATCAACTTCTCGATAGCGACGCTTGAATGCTGCGATCGTGTTGTTGCGAATTCCATCTACGTATTCATTCAAAAAAGTTTCGGTTGACACATAACGCACTTCGAGATCCGGATAATGTTCTCGCACATAGTCACCGATTGCGTGCAATAAATGGGTTTTGCCCAAACCAGCAGATCCGTATATAAAAAGAGGGTTATAAGAGCGACCGGGTGTTTCGGCAACCCTCAGTGCAGCGGCCAACGAGAACTGGTTTGAAGCACCTTTGACGAAGGCGTCGAACGTATAACGCGGGTTCAAACCAATTGCGGCCCCCATGCCTTGGCGGGCTCTGGGCGATTTGTCTTTTGTTTGCTCAGACTTTTGTTTGTCGTCTCGCTCAACTACCAGTGGTTCGTCGAGTGCTTTTAGCGACTCAGGTGCGAGGCGCTCTAAAACGTCTGAGGCCGTTGCTGTTTGCACGTCGACACGCAACTCGCGACCAGAGGCCCCGATTTCGTCAAGTGCGCCGCGAACCAGAGACATGTATCTGGTCAAAATTCGATCGCGTACGAAAGTGTTGGGCACTCGCAGGCGCAAACTCATTTTGTCGTCTGCGATCGCCACAGCGTCGTTGAAAGTTGAGAACCAAACCGCCTCTGAAACTTGACTGCGCAAAACCTGAGATGTTGCTTTCCAAAGTTGTTCGTGCTCTGGAATACTTTTTGCGATTTCGTTAGTCACTTCGATGATCCTTTTATTTCTTTCCCCAAATTTGAATGGGGAGAGCGAAAGTAGCAGGTTTATCCACAGGGAGAGAAATGCTGATAATCCGCTTTTCTGCGTTGCCCTAGAGCAGTTTGTACCCCTAGCCTGACAGGTACCAAATTCTTGACGTCAGGAGTCGTGCGTGAAACGCACTTTTCAACCAAACAATCGCCGTAGGTCCCGCAAGCACGGGTTCCGCAATCGTATGAGCACTCGAGCCGGCCGGGCCGTGCTTAAATCCCGTCGGGCAAAGGGCCGTTACCGGCTCTCTGCTTGATCAGTCGCATTCAAACGCGACAGATCTTTCAGCGACTTCAAAAAGAGGGAACTTATGTTCGTTCCGGAACCCTTTGGTGCAGCATGATCATCGATCAGACCCTTGCCCAACCAGCCGTTTCGTATGCCATTGGCCGCCAAGTGGGTGGCGCAGTCGAGCGCAATTTGTTGCGTCGTCGCCTGCGAGAACTTCTAAAAGCCAAGTCCTATAAGGTTTTGCCGGGTTTTTACCTGATTGGTGCGGCCTCGGGGGCAACGAAACTTTCCTTTGTTGACCTTGGCAACCAGGTCGACTCGTTGCTTGAGCGATGCGCGAGCAAGGCTCCAAAGAAGGCCTAAACCATGGCTGTGCAAAGACTGATGGTTCGTTTGATCGACTGGTATCAAGACGCTTTTGCCTATCGCTTGTCGCCCTGTCGGTTTTACCCCAGTTGTTCAGAATATGCCAAAGAGTCAATTCAAAGTTTTGGCCCTTGGCGGGGTGGATTTTTAACCCTACGCCGACTATCTCGGTGTCGCCCATTTGGCCCGAGTGGCTATGACCCGGTGCCAGAGGCGCAAAATTGCCAAGATCACCCACATTTGACGAAAGTGACCCACGAAAATGTTTGAAATAGCCGCAAAAATCATCGCTTTTTTCTATGGGTTAGTTCCCGACTATTCGTTTTCGTTGGCGATGGTTGCAGTTGTGGTGATGTCCCTGATCACCCCGTTGACCCTAAAGAGCACCAAAGGCATGCTCGAGATGCAACGCCTGCAACCTGAAATGAAAAAGATGCAACAACAGTTCAAGGGCGACCGTCAAAAAATGAACGAAGCGATGATGAAGCTCTATCAAGAACACAAGGTAAATCCGCTTGCATCATGCTTGCCACTTCTGGCCCAAATGCCGGTGTTCATCATTATGTTTCGTGCAATTCACGGACTAACCAATCGAAATTCTGGCGGTTATTTTGAGCCTCAGTATTTAGACAAATCTTCTGCCATTTATCAGTCGCTTGTAGGCAAAAGCGAGATGCTTTCGTTCGGGGTCGACCTGGCCAAAACGCCTTTGCGCGCGATGCAAGACGATTTTGTCTCGGGTCTCGTTTATGCCTTGATGGTCTTGCTTTTGGCCGGCATCTACCTGATTCAACAAAGAATGATTGCATCGCGCACGGTCAGCCCAACTATGTCGGCAAATCAGGCCAAATTGATGCAATACATGCCGGTGGCTTTTGCCGTATTTCAAATCTGGCTACCTGCAGGATTGGTTGTCTACTACATGACCCAGGCCCTGATTCGTATCGCCCAACAGCAATACATCACCCAGCGTTTCTACAAAAAAGACGACAGTTTGGGTCGTCAGGCCCAGGCTGCCAGTGCCGTCGCGCGCGAAATGAAAGATTTGCCAAAACCCGATAAAAAAGACAAAGGTGACTCGAAACCAAACGACACAAAGTTTGTTAGCAAGCGTGTGACGCCACCAAAAAATAGTTCTGTACCATCTCTGTCTCGTCGCCCAAAGCCACCGGGCAAAAACCGCAGCGGAGAGGTCAAGAAGAAAGACAAACCGAAAGGAAACTGAATCATGGAATGGGTAGAAGTAACTGCATCATCGATTGACGACGCCAAAGCAATAGCTCTCGACCGTCTCGGGGTGGACGACTCGGATGCCGAATTTGAAGTTGTCGAAGAGCCAAAAGCTGGCTTGTTTGGTAGAACACGTGGAGAGGCTCGTGTGCGCGCCAGAATCAAGCCGAATTCGGTTCGGGCAAAGGCCGACCGACGTGACCGGCGCGGTAAGCCCGCAGCCCAGCGTGGTTCAAGTTCGCGACACCAGCCAAGCGACGATGCAGACCGCACATCGCGCGAGACTCGGGCAAGCCGCGGCCAGAGCCGATCGCGTAACAATCGCAATGATCGGGCATCTAGGTCAGCCCGTAGCGAGAGAGGCGAAAGACAACCTCGTGAAGATATGCCCTCGGTGGATCCAACCACTGTGAGTGCTGTTGCAACCACTTTTCTAGAAGGGCTGGTCAATTCAGCCGGATTAAAAGGCTCAGTTTCGTCAAAAATCGAGGGTGAGAACATTGACATTGATGTTTTGGGCGATGACCTGGGCTTTTTGGTAGGCACCAAGGGGGCAACTCTTTTGGCTTTGCAAGATTTGACTCGTGTCGTAAGCCAACGCCGCCTAGGTGACCACGAGACGAGGCTTCGGGTTGATGTGGCTGGGTATCGTGAAAAGCGTCGCGAAGCCTTAAGCAGGTTTGCCCAAAAAGTAGCCAATGACGTCAAAACCTCTGGCCAAGCTAGAGCTCTTGAGCCAATGAATTCATCTGACCGTAAAATCGTGCATGACGCATTAGCTGAAGTTGAAGGCATTTCAACTCGTTCAGAGGGCAGCGATCCATTTCGTCGTGTCGTTGTTGCTTTGGCCTCGGTTAGCGAAGATTTTGACAGCGACGAGGTCGACAACGGAGACGATAGTTCCGACTCAGATTGAGCCTTGACTAGTTTCTAGACATGTCTGAAATTGATGACATGTCTAGAAATAATCAGGTCTACGACCCCGCAAAATTCGTCGATCTCAAGCCCGTGCTCAGCGCAGCACAAAAGGTAGGTGCTTTGTCTGAGGCACCTATTGAACAAATAATTGGTCATTCATTATGGTTTTCCCGCGCGATACCCAATTCTGCGCGTCAGGTGATTGACTTAGGAACTGGCGCTGGGGTACCTGGTTTGATTGTGGCCTTTGATAGACCCGAACTTGAACTCGTCTTAGCTGATCGACGCCAGGGACGAACCGACACATTGATGCGTGCGGTGATGGCGCTTAACCTTTCTCATCGAATCAAAGTCATTTGCTCAGAGGCTTCAAATCTTGTCGCAAACCGAGAGTTTTTTCGACAATTTGATGCCGCAATTAGTCGTGGTTTTGGACCACCACTTGAGACCCTCAGGCTCTCATTAGACCTAGTTAAAACTGGAGGAGTTGTAGTCATTAGTGAGCCGCCCCTTAGCGAAGGTTCTCGTTGGAACCCTGAAGATATTGATGCTCTCGGACTTGATGGCCCAAACCGTCTAGGTGCTGTCGCAACGTTTCACGTGAAACACCAAAATTGACCCTAGGCATGGGAGGGGTGTTTCACGTGAAACATCAATCGACCTATCCGTTAGGCAGCAACACCCGATAACTAGGCTGAGTCTATGGACCCCTTGCCACCATTGCCGCGAATTATCGCCTTTGCTAACCAGAAAGGCGGGGTAGGCAAGACAACAACTGCGATCACAATTGCGGCCAGTTTGGCTGAGCTTGATTATCGGGTTTTGGTTGTAGACCTTGACCCCCAGGGAAATGCTTCAACTGGCCTAGGTATAAATGCTCGTGATTTAGATGCCACGATTTATGACGTTTTGTTGCGTGGCGAAAAGTTGGAAAACTGCATTGAGCCAACGGCAATCAAAAACCTGTTCATAGCGCCCGCGAACCTTGACTTGGCTGGGGCCGATATTGAACTGGTGCCCGAAATGGGCCGTGAGCAAAGGCTTAAAAAAGCCATTGACACAGTTATCGACCAATACGACTATGTGGTTCTAGATTGCCCACCGAGTCTTGGGTTGTTGACGGTCAATGGTCTGACTGCAGCAACCGAGGTATTTGTGCCGATCCAATGCGAATACTTTGCCCTTGAGGGTTTGGGGCAGTTGCTACGCAGCGTAGACCGTGTGAGCCAGGTCTTGAATCCGAATCTTCAGGTTCGCCATATTGCATGCGTGATGTATAGCCACACAAAGCTGTCTGACGATGTGGTTAGTGAAGTTCGCGAACATTTTGGTGACAAGGTTTGCAAGACAGTCGTTCCAAGATCTGTGCGCGTTGCCGAAGCCCCCAGTCACGGCAAACCCGTCACATCTTTTGATCCGACTTCTGCAGCAGCCAAGGCATATCGAGAAATAGCAAAGGAGATCAGCGGTGGCCCGTCCAACAGGTCTAGGTAAAGGATTAGACGCTTTAATTCCGGGTCGTGGGGACTCGCGTAAGCAAACTTCTGACGGAGGCTCGGGCACAGGCACCGGTGCAGGTCTGCGTAACATCGATATCAAGTCAGTTACGCCTAATCCCAATCAGCCTCGGGTGCATTTTGATGAAACAGCAATTGATGAATTGGCGGCATCGATTAAAGCAGTTGGTCTATTACAACCGATTTTGGTTCGACCAAAACCAGGCAAGACCGGTCATTTTGAAATCGTCGCTGGCGAGCGTCGCTGGCGAGCGTGTCAGCGTGCAAAATTAGAGACAATTCCTGCTTTGGTTCGCATTACAGATGATATTGAGTCGGTCGAGCAGGCTCTTGTCGAAAATTTACATCGCCAAGACCTCACGCCCCTCGAAGAAGCTGCTGCTTACAAACAATTGCTCGACGACTTTTCGATGACCCATGAGCAAGTAGCAGAAAAAGTTGGCAAAGCTCGTTCAGCGATTTCTAACTCGCTGCGATTGTTGGCTTTGCCACCTTCGATTCAACAACTTCTCGCCGACGGTCGATTATCAGGTGGTCATGCTCGTGCATTGCTCGCAATCACCGACAAAGCAAGCCAAGAACAACTCGCTCGTGATTGTGTAAAACAAAATTGGACAGTTCGTGCCGTCGAAGAAGCAGTTAGACAAAGTTTGGGGCGTGAAGTAAGACAACCAAAAACTGATTCAAAAAATGGTAGTACCAAAAATAGTACAACAACGACGAAACCAAAAACTATTACTTTGCCAGAACCAGGCATTGTTGAACTGCAAAAATTATTGGGTGAGCATTTGGCGACGAGTGTTGAAATAACCTCGATAAATGGTCGTGGCAGAGTTGTAATCGAGTTTGCTGATCTCAATGATCTTGAACGCATCTATCGTGCGATGACAGAAGGCCCGGCTACCTGACATTCATTAGTCGCAAACAGTTTGCGATTTTTGTGACAGAGACTAAGACTTACCTTTAACTTGACGCTCAACCGTTTGTTTATGTTTCACACAACCTGTGGATAACTCTGTGGACTAACTAGGCAGTTATCCCACTATTTTTGTTCTAATTTCACAGATGTGGTTTTAACCCATATAGATAATGCATTTGCTAGATCATCAGCCAAAACAGCACTGTGTGGGGTCACTCGCGTTATAGGACCAAGACCGACCACGACTGCAGGCATCGAAGTTTCACGAAGAACCTGAAGCCGCATGCCGTTGACACTTGGCTTGAACCATGGAGCTGATCGCTCGATTGCCTCGGATGCCAAAGTCGCAAAAACATGGGCGGCCACCGAATGGAAACCTTCCGTGTGATAGTAGGAAATTTCGCAGACTTGTTGGTCTCGCGCCTCGATGCCAATGTAAATATTCGCCGCAAAATCGTTGGCTAGTTGGGCGTGTCGATGTGGGTCGACATCGTTGATCACGGCGACTTTGCTGTGTTGGGCGCGCAGTCTGTCGGCAAGGTCGTTTGTTAGTCGGTCTAGTTTGGTGAATTGTCCGATAACGATTCGCAAGTTTGCCAAATTTTGGGGATATTTTGCATCCGTGTGGCGTTCACGCACGATGCCTACGCCAGGACCAAGACCTGAATTGCGACTTGCACGGTGCAGGGCCTGCAAAGTTTGTGGCCCACAGATGCCGTCAGTTACTAACCCGTAGTTTTGTTGAAACTCGAGAATAATTTTTGCTGTGGTCTGACCCAAAAAACCATCAACACGACCGCAATCAAAACCAAGACGTGACAAAATCAACTGCAGTTGGGCGACATCGTCACCGCGCAACAGTGGAGATGTCAAATATAAAAGTCTGTCGCCAAGCTCGAACGAAGATTCAACCAATGCCAACCAAGTTGGTTGGTCGCAAACCCCTGAAACGTGCAATGAACGTTGTTGTTGAAACTTGGCGACAGAATTTCGGGTTGTTTCACAAAAAACATTTATTGAGACGCTAGACAACTCGAGCAAACCCGCTCGGTTTAGTCGTCGCTGCAGGTCTCCGACAGCGGCGTGGCTGTCGCCGAGCGCTAGCTCTTTTTCTGGATAAATTCTTCGATCTCCGCAAGCAATTGAGTTTTACCCTTTGCGCCAACCAATTTCTTTTTCAGTTCACCATTTTTGAATACAAGCAAGGTCGGAATGCTCATTACGCCGAATCTCTGGGCAATGTCGCCGTGGTCGTCGACATTGAGTTTGGCAATCGTGACGTTGCCGGCTTGTTCTTTGGCGATTTCTGTGAGAACAGGGGCAATTGCCTTGCATGGGCCGCACCACTCGGCCCAAAAATCGACGACGATCGGTGTCATTGCAGATTTGACGCTTTCGTCAAAGTTTGTGCTCGTCAAAGTAAGTATGCCATCGGCCATTTTAAAACCTTTCTTGGTCAGCGCATTAGCGCAGAACTTCAGGTTATCTGTTGGGTGTTGCCTAGTGCTGTGATTCGAGCCATCGTTCGCAATCGATGGCGGCCATGCAGCCCGAGCCTGCGGCAGTGATCGCTTGGCGATATGTGTGGTCCTGCACGTCACCACATGCAAACACACCTGGAATGTTCGTATAAGAAGAACCAGGTTTTGTTTTCAGGTAACCGTTGTCATGCATGTCCAACACACCTTTGAACAAGTCGGTGTTGGGGCGATGACCAATGGCAATAAATAGTCCTGTTACGTCAAGTTTCGATTTTGCACCAGTGACCGTGTCGGTCAAACCGACACCGGTGAGTTTGTCGGTGCCAAAAAGTTCGGTGACTTGTGAATTCCATTTGATTTCGATTTTCGGGTTATCCAATGCGCGTTTTTGCATGATTTTTGAGGCACGCAAGACGTCTCGGCGCACCACGAGTGTCACTTTCGTGGCAAATTTTGTCAAAAACGAGGCTTCCTCTACGGCTGAATCGCCGCCACCAACAACCACAATCTCTTGGCCCTTGAAGAAGAACCCGTCGCATGTTGCGCATGAAGACAGACCGTGGCCATAAAAGTTTTTCTCGTTCTCGAGCCCGAGCATCAAAGATTGTGCACCAGTGCTGACGATCACCGATTTGGCAAGGTGCAGTTCGTCGCGCACCCAAACTTTGAATGGCCTTGCAGAAAAATCGACCTTAGTGACTTTCTCTGTGATGAACTCGGCATTGAATCGAGCAGCCTGTTCGCGGAATTTGAGCATTAATTCTGGGCCCATGACACCGTTTGGAAAACCTGGAAAATTTTCGACTTCAGTTGTCAACATGAGTTGGCCACCTGGCTGATCAGAGGTGCTAGAAGGCTCACCTTCGATAACGAGTGGCCCAAGGTTGGCTCGCGCCGCATATATCGCCGCGGTCAAACCAGCCGGACCAGAGCCGATGATGATAACTTCACGAATTTTTTCAGCCGACATTATTTTCTCCGATTCAATCTTTTTTGTTTGGATATCGCTTACGCATCAACCATGAACCAATCGCCAAAAAAATAAACGACAAAATAAAGTAGGACACCCAGACGGCGCTGTCACGCGTCAGCCAAATATCCAAAAGATCATTCAGACCTCGTGAAATGCCGACAAGTGCCAATACCACGATCGTTACCGCGGCCACCATTGCGATCAAACCAAAAACCACGAGTCGCACCAGATTGGCAATTGGGCGCGTCGTTTTGTCGCTTACAAAGTCGACCCAGCGATCGATCGCGGCAACTGTCTTTTTCGCCCATCTTGGGTCGGTGAACGGATTAGAAATCACGTCTTTCAATCTAACGCTGAAAAATTTGTGGTTTAGGCGGCGTTAAACGAAATGTCTTGAATCACACCTTGATAGGGATTTTTATTGCTGCACTGCACGCTGTTGCCGACTTCGCGCAACACCAACAACACAAATTGCGATGCGGTTGGCACGACGAATTGCGCGACACCCCTTCGCGTGTTGTAGTCGGCACCACTACGAGGCCCCCATTGCTCGAGCCGACTCGGGGCGACGTCATTTGCTGTATAAATCTCGAGTGACCATGGCCCATTTTTCATGCCAACTTGCAAAACACCCGTTGCAGCTCGTGAGAGTTCGATCAGCACACCGACATATTCTTTGGTTCCGAAAAACTGGTTGGCATAACAATCCGTGGTCCATGCTGTTTTTGGGTTCCCGTCGCGCAACGCCCAAATTTGGGCCTCATTTTCTTGAGCATCGTCACCGTTTGGGTCGAAACTAACCATTCTCGAAATAGTCACAGGCGATTGATCAACCACGACATTGTCGACCACCGATGGCGCAGTTTCTTGCGTCGATTCAGTTCGTGTAGCGACAACCAACAAGGCCAAGCTCAATGCGAGGGCGATTGAGCCCAAAATTTTTGTGGTCGGTGGCAGTGAAGAAAATTTCCAACTCGCGCGTTGAGCGCGTGGGTCACGCATATTTTTGGGAGGCGTTGCGTTCATCGCAGTTTCAAGAACTGGTTGTCCAGGTATTCGTGCGACCGAAGATTCATCGCTGGTCATTACGCGACGAAGAGGTTTGGGTGGGGTGGCACCACTTGGTGGCGTCATTGAGGTGGTGAAATCGTTTTGGGCGCTCAGGGCCTGCATCAAGGCAACCCGGGTCTCTTCACCGGTTGCATATCGATGGTCGGGATTTCTGGCCAAAAGTTTGTGAATGACGCGAACCAGTTGGGGTGCAAGCGACGGTCGCAGGTGGGCCAAGTCTGTTGGTTCGCGTTGCAACCTTGCCAGTGCCGTATCTGCATCTGTCTCGCCCAAAAACGGCACTCTGCCCGCCAAACATTCATATAGCACGAGCCCCAAACCATAAAGATCGGCTCGACCATCGAGTGGTTTGCCTCTCACCTGCTCGGGCGAAAGATATTTTGCGGTGCCCATCATGATGTTGTCGTGGGTTAGGTCTTGGCCGGTTGCAACAAGGGCTTTTGCGATGCCGAAATCAGCAAGCAAAAATTTTCCGTCCGGGGTTAACAAAATATTTCCTGGTTTTACATCGCGATGCACAAGTCCAGCACGATGAGAAACATCGAGTGCTGCAGCCATCGCCGCGCCCATGTGAATTGTCAACAATGGTCCGAGTCGTTTGCGACGATCCAAAAGTTCACGCAACGATTTTCCTTGCACATACTGCATCACCACTGCTTGACGTCCGTCATCTTCAACCGTGTCATAGACGGCCACGATGTTCGGATGATTCAGACCAGCACAGACAATCGCCTCGCGGCGAAATCTTTCGGCGACCACTGGGTCGCTCACGAGTTGGGGCTTGAGAAGTTTTACTGCGATCTCACGGTTCAAAAATGTGTCGAATCCGAGCCAGACCTCGGCCATGCCGCCCCTGGCGATTTGTCTATCGAGCCTGTATCTGCCGCCTAAAAGGCGACGCGGATCATCAAGCGGTTGGGCATTATTGAGGCTCATCTGTGAACTTTTACGCTAGTTCTGGGCGCCCACGCAAGTGGGGAATGTCTGTTGGTGAGAACTTCTAACGAGTCGTTTCGAAAATTTATTTGACGTGAAATGTCACGCCCATGGTGCCAACGCCTGTGTGCGAACCGATGACCGACCCGACTTCACCGACGATGATTTCACCCGAATACACGGTTTTGAGTTGGGCGACGAAAGAGTCGAGGTCTGCGCATTGAGCGTGCAAAATCGCCAAATTGGTGATTGGTCCGGCTGTTTTGACTTTTTCAATCAACAGAGCCAAGGCTTTGCTGCGGGTGCGCTCTTTGCCACCTTCGGCGATTTTGCCATCGCGTACTTCGATGATTGGTTTTATCGAAAGAGCCGAGGCAAATAGAGCTTTGGCACCGCTGATACGACCACCTTTTTTGAGATTTTCTAGCGTGTCGAGAGCCCCGAAAACTCGCGTGCGACTCGCCCATTGTGTTGTTTTGCGGGTGAGTTCATCCAAAGTGATCTTTGGATCATCAATCAACATTTGGGCAGCAACGAGTACGTTTATCCCTTCACCCATGCTGGCCGAGCGGCTGTCGACAAACTGAATGGGAATCGTTACACCAGATTCTTTAGCCCCGGTTTCCGCAGATTGAATCGTGGCTGAAAGCTCGCGCGAAAGCCCGATCATCAAAATGCCCGTTGCGCCGTCTGCGGCGAGTTTCTTAAATGCCTCGGCGAATTTCCCCGGCGCAGGAGCGGCGGTCTGGGGCAACACCGGCGATTCTGCGCATCGCTTCCAAAATTCTGTCGTTGTCAGACTCTGTCGATCGGTGAACTCTTGGTCGCCGATCGTGTAGGTCAAGGGCACGATCGTGATGTTGTGTTTGTTGGCAAGAGCCTCTGGCAGGTCGCATGCCGAATCAGTAACTATGCGTATGGTCATGGTTTAGAGCGTAGTACCGGGTGATTCTTGCTGATTTTCTTGCGATATTTTCGTCGAATGTGCGCTATCCACCAAGTGACCAAGATCAACAATCCCACACCTGTGACGA
This sequence comes from uncultured Ferrithrix sp., assembly GCA_964407365.1. Taxonomy (GTDB): domain Bacteria; phylum Actinomycetota; class Acidimicrobiia; order Acidimicrobiales; family Ilumatobacteraceae; genus BACL27. The sequence goes on along the minus strand of CAYOVI010000003.1, from coordinate 20,438 downwards.
CCTGGCCAAGGCCCGCCAGGGCGTTGACGCGGGCCGACACCTGAATCTTTTTACCAAGTTGGCTGAGACCGTCGGCGGTGAATATTCGCACTTCAACTGGAAAAAGACCGTTCGAAAGTGCGACTACATCGACGACTAATTCGTTCGAGCTATTTGCGGGTATTTGAATGGTGGCCGCCTCGTCTTTGATTTTTAATTTTGAACTTGCGACCCTCACTTGCACCGTCATCGCAAACTCAGAAGTGTTTTGCAGATCTAGGCGAAGCGTGCTCTCGCGACTGCCGAGGGTGAAAGTCGTGCCCTCTTGCAAGGTAACCGATTGTCGAATCTTTTTGAGTTGATCTCGGGTTGCCGTGGTGAAATCTTCAAATTCTTGGTCGGGCATTGAGTCGCTCGACATCACCAACAGTCGCTCGTCCCAATCAGCCCACACTTGGGCTTTTTGTTCAATGGTCGTGCTCAATTTGTCGAGGTCTTTGCGTAGATCCGAGATTTTTTTGGCGCGCTCGCCAAAGTTTGCGCTATTCAATTTTGGCAAGGACGGTTTGTAGGCCTCTGGTCTGGGTGGGGGCACGTTGGCCAATGTGCGCATCGCTATTTGTTGGGGTACGCGACCCAAGATCAGCATTGTTTCATTTATTAGATCTTCGTTGACAACCGAGCCGTCTTTCGATGTCAAAACAACTCGACGAAGGGCTGGTGTACCACCCTCACTTTCGATTTGATTGCGTTGGGCCAAAATTTGGGCTGCGAGATATGTTGCAGCCGAAAACGAATTTTTTGTGGGTCGACTCAATTGTTCAGCGTAATTTTTGTCCACCAAGTGCAACGAGACATCGGTGTCGTTGCTCGACAGCCGATATGGTCTTGCTGCATTGTCATATTCACCCAGGGTGGCACTTGACTCTGGCAACATCAAGACCGATTTGATGCCAGATTCGACCAACAAATCAAGCCCATTTTGATCTAGGGGCTTGCGGGCAAACCAAATTGACGAGTTCGAATTGGCAGTTGGTAAAACCTGTTTCTCGGTTATTTTGCCACGATCGACCAGTGCATTGAATTGCTGGTTTTGTTTGTTGGCACTCGCGGCCGACGGGTCGAACTGAACATATGGCCCTGAGACGAGCGATGCTGAGCCCAAAGAAGCAACGAGCTGAACAAGCAACGCTTGATCATCAGGGTTTGTCGAACGGCTGAGGCCATCTAGTAATTCGGGTGAAAGTTGAACCGTCATTCTCATGGCATTGAACTTCAAGATCTTGACAAGTTTTTCGATTTTTGTGCGGGTGGTTTGATCGATCATTCGTGAGCCGTCTGGCTGCAACGTAATCGGCGCATCTAGAGCGACGACAAAATTGACCGGCATTGGTCTAAGTTCTCGCGACGGGTTGTATCTATTGATGAACGTCATCACTTTGGCACGAGAAGCCCCGTTTATCACGAGCTCAATGTGAACCGGATAAATGCCCGCACCGTTGAATTCGATTCGTCGCGTGCCCGAAGAGACGTCTGTTGAAAGCGCAATGATTTCGAATTGGCCATCACTGCGACGGGTGACCTCGCGAATTGACAAGTCGACTGAGTCTGAGGCGACAAATTCTTCGGTCGCGGCGTTGATTTTACGAACCTGTTGTTCGCCATTGTCGATTTTTTGACCCAGCGAGACCCGAAAAACCGAAGTTGAGTCAGAGGTCAATTCTTTTATCAAGTCATCAGATTCGACCTTGACCACAAATCGCAAATTTCCAGATGTATAGATGTGAAAGTTTTGGGCCGTCAACGTCAGGCTTGCAGATTCGGCGGCAGCCAATGTCGGCAATGCGGGGGCGACGACGAACGTCGAGCAGGTTGCCAGCACAATCGACAGAGCAATTGTCAATCTGTGTGCAGATTTTTTCGGACCGAGACGATAATTCAAGACACAATCACGCTAACGCTCGAGCCCTAGCCAAGACAGTAAACGCATCACTTGGCTCGGCTGTTTGCGTAGCCTAAAGAGCGTGGTTCCACAGCGGTTTGCGCCAGTTTTGAGCGAGATTGCTCCCCTTGCTGAGAGGTTTCGTGACGCTGGATTCAAACTATTCATCGTCGGTGGCACGGTTCGCGATTTGATGCTCGATCACCCGCTCGACGAATTGGACTATGACTTCACAACCGATGCTCAACCCGATCAAATAAAGGCATTGTTGGCTGGGTGGTGCGATTCATTGTGGACCCAAGGCGAACGGTTCGGCACTATCGGTGCTAAAAAAGCCAACCGCGTTTATGAAATAACGACTCATCGCGCCGAGGCTTACTCTCCTGACTCGCGCAAACCAGATGTGCAGTTTTCCAAAGAAGTTAGAGAGGACTTGTCGCGTCGCGACTTTACGATCAACGCGATGGCCCTTGAAGTCACGGCCGCTTCGCCAAATTTGGTGGATCCGTTCAACGGCATGTCTGATCTGATGGGCAAAGTTTTGCGAACGCCGTTGTCGCCTGAAATTAGTTTCAGCGATGACCCGTTGCGCATGATGCGCGCGGCGAGATTCATCTCAAATCTGGGCATGATCGCCGAGCCCGAATTGGTGTCGGCTGTCAAAGCAATGGCAGATCGCATAACGATTGTCAGTGCCGAGCGCATTCGAGACGAGTTTGATCGATTGATTGTCACCGAGCGCCCGTCATTTGGTCTGTGGTTTTTGGTTGACAACGGTCTATCGAAGCATTTTTTGCCTGAACTTGGGGCAATGCAACTCGAACAAGACCCGATTCATCGACACAAAGATGTTTTGACCCACACCTTGGCAGTCGTCGAAAACGTCAAGCGTGACGACCCGTGCGATTTTCGCATCACCCGTTTGGCGGCTTTGTTTCATGATGTTGGAAAACCAAAAACTCGGGCCATTCGTCCCGGCAAGGGTGTGACTTTTTATCACCATGAGGCAGTCGGGGCGCGCATGACCCGTGATCGCATGCGCAAACTTCGATATTCGGCCCAAGACACCGAAACTGTCGCTGAACTTGTGGCACTAAGCGCGCGATTTCACACCTATCAAATGGGCTGGACAGATGCTGCGGTGCGGCGATATGTTCGCGATGCCGGCGAGCACTTAGCCGAACTAAATGTGCTGACAAAAAGTGATTGCACGACTAGAAACGAAAAAAAAGTTGCGGCACTCGCCAAACGCATGGAAGAACTTGAACAACGCATTGCCGACCTCGCCGCACGAGAAGAACTTGCCGCGATGCGACCAGAAATGCAAGGAGATCAAGTGATGGAGTTTCTCAATGTCAAACCTGGTCGACACGTTGGTCAGGCCCTAAATTTTTTGATGGAGATTCGAATCGAGGAGGGACTTCTTGGCGACCAAGAAATTCGCAGGCGATTGAAGTCATGGTGGGACTTGCAAAACAAGTAAATCATTTTGTTAGGGTTTAGTGATTATGTCGCGTAAGCAAGCCCGAAGAAAACAGATCTCCGAGGCCCAAGATTTCGATATTCATGTTGGCGAGATCGACCATCGTCTTGCCCGTCGTGCGGTGATTCAAAATTTTCGACGCGGAGTGATTTCGCAAGACAGCATTTGTGATGCCCACCCCGAGTTGATGCGCGTGGCAAAGAACTATGGAAGAACCACCCGCGTAAAATGCCCTATTTGTGTGCAAGATCAACTAGTTACCGTGACTTATGTGTTTGGCCCGCGATTGCCACGTCACGGCAAATTCATCGTCAATCGCGCCGAAATTGAGCAGTTTGCCAATCGACCCGAGAGCTATACGGGCTATCTGATTGAGGTTTGTCGCAGTTGCTCTTGGCACCATTTGCTCAAAACACGCAACATCTAAACCAAGTTTTTGGGGCACGAAAACCTCGCAACAGCCCTGTGGCACATTGATTTGGTGCCGTTACACTTTGAAATCCTCATACCTGCCCCTTCGGGGGCCCCAATCACAAGTTGGGTCCGAAGGGAGAAATCACGTTCATGCGTGCATATGAATTAATGGTAATTATCAGCGGCAACCTCGAAGAGTCGGCCGCCCATAACTGGTTGAGCGTTGTAACCAAATCGGTGGCAAATGCCGGAGGCTCTGTTCACGGCACACCTGATTGGTGGGGCAAGCGTCGCCTGGCTTATCCAATCAAAAAACAAGACGACGGATATTACGCGATCTTCAACATCACTGCTCGCGGTGGTGCTCTCGATGAAGTAGAGCGTGCATTGCGCATCGCCGACGACGTGTTGCGCCACAAACTTCTCCGCCTTCCTGATGACGAAGCCGCACGTCGCGGTCTTGCAGTCACAGCAAATTCATAAACAATTGGTTCGACTACTAGTTATTTCAAAAGGACATCTAAATGGCTGATAACAGCATCACTCTCGTTGGCAATTTGACCCGCGACCCAGAAATTCGATTCACAGCAACCGGTCGAGCAGTCGCCTCTTTTGGCATTGCTGTTGGTCGTCGCTATCAGGTCAATGGAGAGTGGCAAGAGCAAACTTCATATTTCAACATCACAGCGTGGGGCCAACTTGGTGAAAATGCCGCCGCAACCTTCACAAAGGGCACTCGCGTCGTGGTTACTGGTCGCCTCGAGCAACGAGAATACACAACACGCGAAGGCGAAAAACGCACTGCAATCGACGTCATCGCCGACGAACTTGGGCCAAGTTTGCGTTGGGCGACCGCCACGGTTGTGCGCACACCCAAACAAGACGGTCAAGGTGGCGGCTCAGCTGGTCGCCCTGCCAACACAGGCACTAATCCAGGCACTGAGACAACGCCATTTGATGGCGAAGAACCTTTTTAGTCACTGAATACGTCAAGCAACAAACAAAGGACTTTCCCATGACAAGCAAATCAAACAAGTTGAGAGCAAAAAAAGCGCTGCTTCGCAAACCAAAGAAGCGCCCAAATATGATCGTGCAAGAAAAGGTTGGCTTCGTCGACTATAAAGACGTCAACTTGCTTCAGCGATATATGTCAGACCGCTCAAAGTTGCGAGCGCGTCGCATGAACGGCAATACGGTTCAACAACAGCGCGACATCGCAACCGCAGTCAAAAATGCTCGAGAGATGGCACTATTGCCATACACCAAGCGCGTTTCGGCAACTCGGGCACCGCGTGAACGTGGCGAATACGGCTCAGACGACAAAGACCGCGACCGTGGACCGCGTCGTCAGCGACGTGACGACGGTTCAGAGCAAATTGAAGTCGAAATTTCTGAAAATGTTTCAGCCGAGGTTTCACAAGATTCAGCTCAAGCACTTGAAGACGGGGCAACATCATGAAAGTTTTGCTTCGCTCTGACATCAAAGGCGTGGGCCGTCGTGGCGACATCGTAAATGTTTCTTCTGGTCATGCTCGCAACTTCTTGTTGCCAAATGATTTGGCGATAGTCGCCAACTCGGGCACGATTGCCCAAGCCGAGATAATGCGCAAATCGCGCGAACAGCAGATCGCGGCCGATCGTGAGTCGGCACGTCTTGTGGCAGCTTCATTGGCGACAACAGTCATCAAAATCGGTGCCAAAGCCGGCAACGAAGGTCGTTTGTTCGGTTCGATCAATGCCGTCGAGATTGCCAAGGCTGTTCTCGATCAAACTGGCGTGACAATAGACCGCAAAAATATTCGTGTCGAAGCACCGTTGCGACAACTTGGTGAACATTCGGTGGTTGCCGAGATTTTTGCCGAAGTTGAAGCGACTCTCAAGATCGAAATCGTCGCTAAATAATTGGGTGACGCGCTTCGCGTTATCCACTTGTTTTCCACAGAAGAATCACAGGGTTATACCCGTAGCAATCAACAGGCAATTTAAGGCATTGTGTAGTCATGTCAATTGCTGAATTTCCTCGAGGCGATCGAGCCGATCGCAGCGGTGCAGTTCAGCGTTCGTCAAACCGAATTCCACCGCACAGTGTTGAAGCAGAAGCATCGTTGTTGGGTGCGATGCTGTTGTCTCGAGAGGCAGTCAGCATCGCATTCGAGCGCGGCGTTCGTGCTGACGAATTTTATAAGCCCGCGCATCAACATATTTTTGACGCGATTCGGGCGCTGAACAGTTCCGGCGAGCCAGTTGATCCGATCACGGTCGGCGACGAACTGCGCAGAAACAATTTGCTAGAGGGCATCGGTGGCATGGACACCTTGCTTACTTTGCAAAATGCCACACCAGCAATCACGAGTGCCGAGCGCTATGCAAAGATCGTTCGCGAAACTGCGTCGTTGCGCAAGTTGATTTCGGTCGCTGCAGAGATAGCAGAAATTGCCTACAGCGGGCCCGAAGATGTGTCGAGAGCAATTGACGAGTCTGAGTCGAAGATCTTTGACGTCTCTGAATCAAATATCGGCGACACATCGCAAAGACTCGGGTCGTTGGTCAACGTTGCAATGGATGAACTCGAAGAGCGCGCCAACAACAAAGGAGCCATCACCGGCACGGCAACAGGTTTGATCGGGCTCGACAATATTTTGCTCGGTCTACAGCCGGGCACGCTCAACATTTTGGGTGCGCGACCAGCGATGGGTAAATCGGCATTGGCTCTTGGATTGGCGGTGCATGTGGCTCGCAATTCGGGCAAACAAGTTTTGTTTTTCTCGCTCGAAATGGGCACAGCAGAACTTGTCCAGAGAATTTTGGCCAGCGAAGCGGGCGTTGATTCAAAGATTTTGCGCACCGGTCGACCCTCGCCTAACGACTGGACGAAAATCGGCCACGCCGTTGGTCGCCTCGACATCCCGCTGATTATCGACGACAGCCCGGGCACTTCGGTAGGCGCGATTCGCGCTAAAACGCGACGCATCGTCAGCCGACAAGGCGAAGTCGGGTTGATAGTCATCGACTATTTGCAACTCATGGGTGGCGACGGCAAACCCGAAAATCGTCAACTTGAAGTCAGTGAGATCAGCCGCAAATTAAAGCTTCTCGCGCGCGAATTCAAAGTGCCGATTTTGGCGCTCAGCCAGTTGAGTCGCAGTCTTGAGGCACGAAGTGACAAGCGCCCGACTCTGTCCGACTTGCGCGAATCTGGCGCGCTCGAACAAGACGCTGACGTTGTCATGTTTTTGTATCGCGACGAGGTATACAACCCCGAAAACAAGTCAGAGCTTGGCATTGCCGAACTCAGCGTGTCGAAGCATCGCGCCGGGCCTCTTGGCAAAGTGCGATTGGCGTGGTTGGCGGCATACACACGGTTCGACAACTTTGCATCTGATCCAGATTCGAACTAATCGTGTTTCTTGGCGAAGATATTTTGGCGTGGTTGATCATCGCATTGGGTGGCGCAATGTTCGTAGGCAACGTTGCGGCGTTGATTCACCCGCCAAAGAAGCGTCGCGAAGCCACTGATTTAGAAAAAGCTCCAGTCGTGCGAAGCATTGTGATGGCGACGATTGGCGCAATCGCCACAATTTGGTCGCTCGTCAGTTTGTTATAGGCAACATTTCGCAACTAGTTGCGTGTTTCAAAGAAAGATCGCTCTACGCCTAGTTTGTGTTCACGTCGCCATGCCTTTATTGCAAGGGCGATAGTTAAGAGTCCCTCGGCAATCAGAGAAATTGCGATATTGCGCGTCGTAAAACTGTTTGCAATCATGATCGTTCTCGTATTGGTGATCACGACCACCCCGCCGATCAACGCACCAAATGGAGCGTGAGGAATCTTTCCAGCGAGCATCGCGGCGAATGGCGCCATCAAAACCCCGCCCAGCAACAAACCCGAGACAACTTTCCAGTCCAAGCCACCTGTTGCTGAACCTGCAATAAAGCCGGCGCTCGCAGCAGTTGCGACGAGAAACTCAGATGCACTAACTGTGCCAATCACGGTGCGCGGTGTTGTCTGGGTGGTCGACAGCAATGTCGGGGTGGTGATTGGCCCCCAGCCACCGCCACCGGACGAATCGACAAATCCCGCGATCGCACCGAGTGGAATCAACATCTTTGATTTAGGTCGTTTCGAAATCGCCGGCATCAAACGCACCCCCAACCCAAAGCGAGTCAACAATATGCAGCCAAGTGCGAGCAATAGCCACGACATCCAAACTTTGGCATCGCCCAGTGAAAAGCGTGACAAAACCGTCGCGCCGATAGCAGCACCAATGGCCCCGGGCAGACCCAGTCGAATCACAATTTGCCAATCGACATTTTTTGCACGCCAATGTGACGCGCCTGAGGCGAATGTCGTTCCGAGTTCGGCAAAGTGCACGGCGGCGCTGGCCGCCAGCGGCGTTGCGCCAAAGACAACCAGCAAACTGCTCGATGTTATGCCAAAGGCCATGCCGAGCGTGCCGTCAATGAGTTGAGCAAGAGCCCCAACTAGCGCAAAGACGAGCACCGACATTGCTAATGAAATCTAGTTCAAATCAATTTTTAGAATTAGTGTGGTCGTCTCGTGACACTTCGTTCTCTTTATGTCGCATCAGCGATTGTTTTCGTTTTCGTGTATGTGATTGGCTCAGGGCTGTGGGTTTCTTCTGGCGACGGTTGGTATCAGTCTTTGAATCGACCCTCTTGGCAACCGCCTAGTTTTGTTTTTGGACTGATTTGGCCATACAACTTTGTGATGTTGGGTTTTGTGGGTGCACTAGTAACACGAAATGGCACGAATCTGGTAGCCACTTCGTGGTTGGTCTTTCTTGCAATCAGTGTTGCCAGTGCCCTCGTCTGGGCAAGACTTTTTTATGTGAATCATGCGCTTGGTGTTTCGGGTATCGCATTGAGCCTTGCAGCGCTGGCAACCGTGCCACTAACGCTCATGGCATTTAGGTTCTCTATAGGTGCAGGCCTTGCAATGGTGCCCTACAACATTTGGTTGTTCGTAGCTGCATCATTGGCATTCGGATATTCATATCTAAACTAAACTTGCAAATACTGCAGCCGGTTAACAGCACTAGATCATCCCAAATTGAGCGGGTGACGGGAATCGGACCCGCGTATTCAGCTTGGGAAGCTGATGTTCTGCCACTGAACTACACCCGCGATTGCGTATTTGAGCGTAGCAACCCAGATTTGAGACCGAAATTTCACTGGGCCGAAAAAATCACTAAGGTTCTTTAGTCGTGATTCTGTCAGATCGAAGCATCAAAGAGGCCATCGAGGCCAAGCGAATCATCATTGACCCGTTAGATATGTCGTGCATTCAACCGTCGTCGATCGATGTCAAAGTGTCGAACTTGTTTCGCGTGTTCCGCAACCACACGACGGCGATCATCGATGTTAAGAAGGATCTCACCGACCTGACCGAGTTGGTCGAAATGAAAGGCGACGAACCGTTCGTCTTGCACCCCGGAGAGTTCGTGCTCGGCTCTACGCTCGAGCGAGTCGCGATCGCAAACGACCTCGTCGCACGAGTCGAAGGCAAGAGTTCGCTAGGTCGGCTTGGTTTGCTGATTCACTCGACTGCGGGTTTCATCGACGCCGGGTTCGACGGCCACATAACTCTCGAGTTGTCGAATGTTGCGAATCTGCCGATCACGATCTATCCGTCGATGAAGATCGGACAAGTGAGTTTCATGACAATGACTACACCGGCCGAAAAACCGTACGGTTCTGGTACAAGTGGCTCAAAATATCAGGGTCAGCGCGGCCCAACGCCCAGTCGCTATTTCGAAAATTTCAAATAGTTAACTAAAACTGGTCGTGGTGGCCGAGACGTTTTTCGGTGCCAAAGGTGCACTTTGACTAGCAATCGCTCGCTCACCGTTTTCGATTGCATCGAGCAGGTGAATTGCAATGTCGCCGACTTTGATTTCAGAGTCGTCTTTGCCGGCACCTTTTACGCCGTCATCGAGCATGATGTAACAAAAAGGACAAGCGGTGGCGACTCGAGATGCGCCGGTTGCGATCGCCTCGCGTGCGCGCTCGTCGTTGACCTTGACGCCAATGTCTTCTTCCATCCACATGCGAGCGCCGCCCGCGCCACAGCACATGCCTTTTGTGCCATTGCGGGGCATCTCGACGATTTCGATGCCTTTGATCGAACCGACGACTTTGCGTGGGGCAATGTAAACATCGTTGTGTCGACCCAAGTAGCACGAGTCGTGATATGTGATGCGCTCTTCAAGCGATGCATTGCTCACGTCGAGCGTTCCTGCTTCGATCAGATCTTCGAGCAACTGCGAATGGTGGACAACTTCGTAGTTGCCGCCTAGTTGCGGATATTCGTTTTTGAGCGTGTTGAAGCAGTGGGGGCACTGAGTAATTATCTTCTTTACCCCCATCGTGTTGAGCATCTCGACATTTGGCATGGCCAACATTTGAAACAGATATTCGTTGCCACTTCGTCGCGCACTATCGCCCGTGCACATTTCACTTGGTCCCAGAATCGCCACGTCGATGCCGGCTCGTTTAAGCAACTTGGCCATCGACTGCGTAACTTTTTTGTTTTTGTCATCGAAACTGCCCGCACAGCCAACCCAATACAAATATTCGCTCTTCAATGGTGCACCCGGGTCGAGAATCTCGACATCTAGATCTTTGGCCCACTCGCCTCGATCTGTTTGGCTCATGCCCCACGGGTTGCCTTGGTTTTCCATCGACCGGTATGCGTTGCCTAGTTGTGACGGAAAATTGCTTTCCATTAGCGACAGATAGCGACGCATGTCGAGAATTTTGTCGAGAATCTCGATGTTGACCGGGCAAATCTCGTCGCAGGCCTTGCAACTTGTGCACGACCAGACTTCTTCGGCGGTGATTCGTTCGAAAACCGAGTTTGCATTGACCTTGATTTCACCATCGGCACTGAGCGGTGCTGAAACCTTGCCTCCGGGAGCATGACTTGCCGTAGCAGCCATCACCTCTCCACTTTTGAGCACGATTTCGCGCGGATCGAGCGGCTTGCCGGTGGCGTGTGCGGGGCAAACGCTCGTGCATCGACCACACATGGTGCATGCGTCGAGATCAAGCAATTGTTTCCAAGTGAATTCTTCGATCAGATTCACACCAAAAGACTCGAGTGAAGTTTCGGTGAGGTTGGGCATTGCCTTCATTGCACCTTTGGGGCGTTCACGGTCTTTGAGATACATGTTGAGGGGCGAAGTGAAAATGTGACGCAGCATTGTGATCGGCAGAATCGCCAAGAAAACTATGAAGGTCAAAACGTGCGCGACCCACCATCCCTGATGCCAAGTCGTTAGTGTCGACGCACTCGCCCCATTGACAAGTTGAGCCAATGGATAACCCACGACGCTCCATTTTTCGTGGTCAAGATTGACCCCAGCGGCTTGGCCTTGGGCGATGCGAAACATCTCTGCACCAAAACCGGTCACGCCAATTGCCAACAACACACCAAGAATCAGTGCATGTTCTGGTTTTGTTTTGATTCGAATGCGATAGGGACGCTGCACGTAGCGACGCAAAATCGCCCATACGACACCACCCGTGAAAACGACACCGGCCAAATCTCCAATTAGCGCATAACCGCGATAAACGTCGCCGTGCAAAAACTTAAGAGCCTCCGGCATTTGGTGGTCGATTTCGAGAACCGTTGTCACACCGAGCAAAACTAAAAAGCCGAAGTAAATCATCGAGTGCATCAAGCCAGCGGCGCTATCTCGCAACAAAGTGCGCATATAGACACCGGCTCGATAGTCGGCAAGACGGCGCTTTATATTTTTTGGTGTTGTTTTGCGACGGTCTGGTGCGCCACGCTCCCAGTTGCGAACCCGGTCGGCAAATCGCAACGAACCCCAGATCAGCATCATCGGAATGACTGTGTAAAAAGCCACCTGCAAGGCCGTTGGAATGCCACCGAAGACTTCGCGGTGAATCTGCGAGGTGCTCTTCCAGCCAGTCAATTGTGGAACGATGCCTGAAATCATCGTGAAGGTGCCGATGCCCACGCCAAAGGCAATCGAAAGTTGATACGGCTTTAAGCGTTTTTTGACTGCAGTTTCAGTCGACATGAATCTTGAGCACCCCCAAAATAAGAATGGTACTCGGTTTTATTTAGCCGAGATATGCCCGATCTAAATCGCGGATACGCAACGAAAGTGATGCCAGAAGTTTGTGTGTAAGTGCAGGAACCTTGTCGGTCAAACCCAGAAATTTTCCTCTGCTTATCACCAGCAACTGACAGTCTGTTTCACACACCACCGTCGCGGTGCGTGGCCCGTGGTCGAGAAGTGAAAGTTCACCGACAACTGCACCGGTGCCGAGTGTCGCAACTTTTTTGCCATTTCGTTTGACGACTGCCTTGCCGCTCAAAATAATGAACGCCTCTTTGCCGGGTTCACCCTGCTTGATCATCGTTGCGCCTTTGGCCATGGTCAACCTGTCGCCCGCCTTGGCGATGCGCTCAAGGTCTTTTGACGAGCACGATGAAAAAAGTGGGGAATAACGCAGATGTTTGAGGGAATTTTTTAGATCAGCCATACGTATATATTAGTCAGTTTTTTGGGCTTGACTTTTTGCTCTGGTCGGCAACCGCCTTAGTCGCCTTGGCAATTGCAATTGGATCACCCAGATATTCGACTGTGGCAACATTCATCTTTGCGTCGAATGTGTATCTTCTCGGCACACCCGTCGGAATATTGAATTCGGCAATTTGTTCTGGGCTCAAATTTTCAAGATTCATCACCAGGGCACGCAGCGAGTTGCCGTGCGCAGTTATCAGAACGTTTCTGTTCGCTTTTAACTCGGGCGCGACATGTGTTTCAAAAAATGGCACGACTCGACCAACCACATCTTTTAAACACTCGGTGTTTGGCAAGTCATTGGGCGGAATGTTTTTATATCTGGGTTCATTTCGGGGATTTTCAGGGCTGTCATTGTCAACTGGTGGTGGCGCAACATCGAAACTGCGGCGCCACAAGTTGGTTTGTGTCTCGCCAAATTTGAGCGTCGTCGCTTTTTTGTCAAGGCCCTGCAACGCCCCGTAGTGGCGTTCGTTAAGTCGCCAATCTTGCCGGACTTCCAGGTTTGATTGACCCAGAGTTTCGAGTGTCAGTCGGTTCGTTTCGGTTGCTCGCCGCAACAAAGATGTGAATGCCAAGTCGAACCTGATGTTTGCCAGTTTTATCGTGTTGCCTGCTTGTCGGGCTTCGCTCTCCCCTTGTGGGGTTAGTTCAACGTCGTGCCAGCCAGTGAAAAGGTTGAGCTCATTCCAGGTGCTTTGACCATGGCGCAACAACACGAGTATTCCGGTCATTGATGTCTCACGCAGTAAATCGTATGCGTTAAAACGCTGTAACAATGGAAGTATGGCTTTGAGCAACTCGGCAATTTTTGATGTGGTCGTGGTCGGTTCGGCGAATCTAGATCTTGTTGCTCACGCAAGTCGTCTGCCAAAACCTGGCGAGACTGTTTCTGGTTCTCACTTTTTTGAAGCTTGCGGAGGCAAAGGAGTCAATCAAGCGATAGCAGCCGCACGGGCCGGTGCAAAAACTGCGTTCATTGGCGCTCTTGGTCATGACAGCGCCGGCGACACGTTGCTTTCTGCGCTCACCAAAGATGGCGTCGATGTAAATGCTGTTAGACGCGTGTCGCACCCAACCGGCCGAGCTCTTATCGGGGTCAGTGATGACGGTGAAAATTCGATCATTGTTGTTCCTGGTGCTAATCACGCAATTGATATCGACACGATCAATAAAAATGAATCATTGATAGCTTCGGCAAGAGTTTTGCTGTGTCAACTTGAGGTGCCATTGAAAGTTGTTCAACGTGCATTCGAATTGGCAGCAAAATCAACCATAAAAATTTTGAACCCTGCGCCAGCCCAAAGTTTGCCCAGTTCGCTGCTTGGCCATGTTGACATAATCGCCCCCAACGAACATGAGGCAGATCTCTTGGGCGGTGTTGAAAAGTTGAAAAGCCTAGGTGTCAAGACCATCGTGGTCACCCAGGGCGAAAATGGCGCGAAGTTGATCGATGCCAATGGGACGCTGCAGATTGATCCTTATAAAGTGACGCCGATCGACACAACTGGGGCCGGCGATGCTTTTTGTGGCATGTTGGCCGCTCGCCTGGCTGCAGGCCAAAATCTGGGTAATTCGTTGCGTGCAGCGGTGGTTTCTGGGGCCCTGGCTACTCAAACTGAGGGCGCAGTGCCGTCATTACCCTTATGGAATATGGTCAAAACCAAACTTGAGTCATAGTGACTAAAGTTTCATGCTTAAAAGGTTGTAAAGACTCATAAATCGGCTTATCGTCATTTGGGCCTGGCAAAACCCCCTTTGACAGGCATTTAAAACGAGTTATTTACAAACGGAGAAAAAAATGTCAAAAGCAGTCGGAATTGACCTCGGCACAACAAACTCGGTCGTGAGCGTTCTTGAAGCAGGCGAGCCGGTAGTTGTACCAAATTCAGAGGGTGCACGCACCACACCATCAGTGGTTGCATTTTCAAAAGGTGGCGACGTGTTGGTCGGTGAAGTCGCCAAACGTCAAGCAATAACCAATACCGAGCGAACCTTTCGCAGCATTAAGCGACACATGGGCTCAAATTGGAAGTCGACTGATATCGACGGCAAGAAATATACGCCCCAAGAAATCAGTGCTCGTACCCTGATGAAACTTAAGCGAGATGCCGAGGCCTATCTCGGTACCTCGGTCACTCAGGCCGTCATCACTGTTCCCGCATATTTCGACGACGCTCAACGCACCGCGACAAAAGAGGCGGGTCAGATCGCGGGTCTTGAAGTTTTGCGAATCATCAACGAGCCGACGGCGGCTGCACTGGCTTACGGTCTTGACAAGGGAAGCGAAGACGAGACGATTCTTGTTTTCGACCTTGGTGGCGGCACCTTCGACGTCAGCGTGCTCGAAATTGGCGATGGTGTGTTCGAAGTAAAAAGCACCCACGGTGACACCCATCTAGGTGGTGACGACTGGGATCAACGCATCATTGACTGGTTGGTCAAAGAATTCAAGTCGGCCCACGGCGTCGACCTCGGCACTGATCGAATGGCGTTGCAGCGTCTAAAAGAAGCAGCCGAAAAAGCCAAAATCGAGTTGTCGCAAGTTCAGCAGACCCAGATCAATCTTCCGTTCATCACCGCAACACCGAGTGGTCCGTTGCACCTTGATGTGTCACTTTCGCGATCGAAGTTTCAAGAGATGACCAATGATCTCCTCGAGCGTTGTCGCAAGCCATTTGAGCAGGCGATCACCGACGCAGGCGTCACCAAAAGTCAAATCAAACACGTGATTTTGGTTGGCGGTTCAACCCGTATGCCAGCGGTGCTCGATTTGGTGCATTCACTTACCGGCAAAGAGCCGAATCGTTCGGTCAACCCAGACGAAGTTGTGGCCGCAGGTGCTGCAATTCAGGCCGGTGTCTTGCGAGGCGACGTCAAAGACGTCTTGCTGCTCGACGTAACCCCATTGTCTTTGGGTATCGAGACCAAGGGCGGCGTGATGACCAAACTCATCGAACGCAACACGACTATCCCTACTCGTCGCACAGAAGTGTTTTCGACGGCGGAAGACATGCAGCCGTCAGTAGAAATTCACGTTCTGCAAGGTGAGCGCGAGATGGCGAGCTACAACAAGACACTCGGCAAGTTTCAACTTGTCGACTTGCCGCCGGCGCCGCGTGGCGTGCCACAAATCGAGGTCACATTTGATATCGACGCCAACGGCATCGTGCACGTGTCGGCCAAAGATCGTGGCACAAACAAAGAGCAATCAATGACAATTACTGGTCAGTCGTCGCTTTCAAAAGACGACATCAACAAGATGGTCAAAGATGCCGAAGCGCACGCCGAAGAAGACAAAAAGCGTCGCGAAGAGGCAGAGGTGAGAAACAACGCCGACTCTTTGGTATATCAGACCGAAAAAGTTCTGCGCGAGCAGGGTGAAAAACTGTCAGCCGAAGACAAGTCGGCTGTCGAGGGCCCTCTTTCAGATCTACGTTCGGCCCTGAATGGCAGCGATACCGACACGATCAAAAATGCAACCGAAAAGTTGATGGCTGCTAGCCAGGCTTTCAGTCAAAAACTTTACGAAGCAGCGTCGCGTGATGCGAATGCCGCTGGTACGTCGGCATCTGGTCAACAGTCTGGCACCAATGACTCAGACATCGTCGATGCCGAAATCGTTGACGAGAAATAATCTGAAGTCATAGTTCGTTATGACAGATGAAAAAGCCGAGATGTCGAACGACGAGCTGAGCGTTGAGGCGCTCGTCGAGCAACTGACAAAAGAGCGGGATGAATTCAAAGACATCGCTTTGCGCGTGCAGGCGGAGTTCGAGAATTATCGCAAGCGCTCAGCAACCCAGTTGGTCGACGAGTCAAACCGCAACGCGGGGCGCATAGTCGAGAGTCTGCTCTCGACCCTCGACGCGTGCGAAGCGGCGATCATTCATGGCACCAATGGTGTCGAGCCGATCTACAGTTCGCTTCTTACCGAACTTCAAAAGCAGGGTCTCGAGGTATTGAAACTTGTCGACACTGTTTTTGATCCGAGTGTCGCCGATGCAGTGGTTCACGAGCCAGGCGACGAAACATTTGCAGAGTCTTCAAAGGGTGAGACTCGTGTCGTCGAAGTCTTGCGTACCGGCTATCTCTGGAAAGGTCGTGTACTTCGCGCCGCCATGGTGAAGGTCAAGGGATAACAAAGGCTTCGTGCAATGACTGCACAGCGTGAGTGGTTTGAGAAAGATTATTACGCCGTACTCGGTGTTTCTAAAACCGCGACCGACAAAGAAATTACCAAGACCTATCGCAAACTTGCCCGTAAATATCACCCTGACACAAACCCGAACAACGCGGCCGCCGAGAGCAAGTTCAAAGAAATCTCGGCGGCATACGACGTGCTCGGCGATGAAAAGCGCCGCAAAGAATACGACGAAGTTCGTCGAGCCGGACCTGCAGCATTCGGCATGCACGGCGGCGGTCCCGGTGGTCAGGCTGGCTTCAGTGGCGGGCAACCATTCGACATGGGCGGGGCCGATATCAGCGATCTCATCAGCCAAATGTTTGGTGGTCGCGGGGGTCGGTCGCGCAATGGTGTTGATCCACGTCGGGGCCTTGATCTAGAAGCCTCGTTAGACATAAGTTTCAGCGACGCGGTCAACGGCACAACCACGTCTTTGCGTTTGTCCACCGATGGCGAATCTAAACCTCGTGAAGTCAATGTTCGCATTCCCGCGGGTGTCGACAACGGTCAGCGAATTCGAATCAAAGGTCGTGGCGAACCAGGTCGCAACGGTGCGCCCGCTGGCGACCTGTTGTTGACTTGCAATGTTGGTCCGCATCATCTGTTCGGGCGTGAAGGCAAAAACTTGACACTTCATTTGCCAATCACGTTCACCGAGGCGGCTTTGGGGGCCAACATTGATGTGCCAACGCTTGACGGTTCAACTGTCACGTTGCGTCTAAAAGCTGGCACGCAAGCCGGCTCGCGTCACCGTGTCAAGGGCAAGGGAATCACGGCCAATGGCGAGTCTGGCGATTTGATAGTCAGTGTCGACGTAGTCGTACCCAAAGATTTAACGAGCAAGCAAACAAAATTAATCGAACAACTCGCCGAAATTTCTGACGAGTCGCCTCGTGACCGTTTGTTTTCTTCACTCAAGGGTTCAAAAGGTTAATTTTCAATTTGAAAGGCAGCAAACATGCAATTTGAAACTCAAGCCGTTTATGTAATTTCAGTCGCCGCAGAACTCGCAGGCATGCACCCACAGACCCTGCGCATTTATGAGCGACGTGGTTTGTTGCAACCTGCACGCACCGCAGGTGGCAAACAGCGTCGTTATAGCAATGCCGACATTGCTCAATTGTTGCGAATCTCTGAACTCGCCGAGTTGGGCATGAATCTTGAAGGCATTCGCCAAGTCATGGCACTCGAAAATCAAGTTGCGCAACTAAAACAAACAGTCGCACAACTTCAATCGCAGCTTGAGCGTGCGCTCGAAAACTCAAACACCAAATATGGTCTTGTGCCCCTGAACCAGACGACGATTCTCTTTGGTCGCACTCCGCGCATTTTTGATGAGGAGTAATTAGTTCTAGCGACTAGACTTTTGCTACGTACCTATAAAAATGGGAGCGTTAAATGCCTGTCTCAGTCGTCGTCGGAACCCAATGGGGCGACGAGGGCAAAGCAAAAATAATCGACCTTCTTGCTGAATCTCATCAGATAGTTGCTCGATATCAAGGTGGCCACAACGCCGGCCACACCGTCGTAGTTGGAAACGAAAAATATGCGCTTCAACTCGTGCCAAGCGGGGTTTTTTACTCGCATGTGACCCCAGTTATTGGCAATGGGGTGGTGGTCGATCTACCCACATTGTTCAAAGAGATCGACACTCTCGAATCTCGTGGCGTTAGTTGTTCAAGACTCAAGGTTTCAAGCCTTGCTCATCTGATTTTCCCATGGCATCAGGCGCACGACGCGATCAGTGAAAAAAATCTTGGTGACAACAAAATCGGCACAACTTTAAAGGGAATTGGTCCGGCTTATGCCGACAAATCACGCCGGGTTGGCATTCGTGTTGGTGACGTGCGCGATGCGACACGTTTTGCCCAATTAATTCGTGAGCGGGCGGTTGTCGAACAAAAAATTCTCGTCGCCCTTGGTGGCGAAGAACTAGATATCGACAAGGTTGTAAAAGATTTTGTCGCTTTTGGTAAGCGACTGGTGCCCTATGTTTGCGACACCGTAAATTTTTTGCACGATGCACTCGAAGCCAAGCAAAATCTTTTGCTCGAGGGCGCTCAGGCGACTTTTCTTGACATCGACCACGGCACCTATCCGTTTGTAACCTCATCGAACCCGATTTCGGGCGGAGCGTGCGCAGGCACCGGTCTGGGGCCACGCGACATCAGCCGAGTTGTCGGCATCGCCAAGGCATACACCACTCGGGTGGGCAGTGGGCCGTTTCCGTCTGAGTTGATTGGTGAACTTGGCGACAAAATCGTTGAAATCGGGCGCGAGTTCGGCACCGTAACTGGTCGCCGCCGTCGACCCGGCTGGCTCGACCTTGTGATGTTGCGCCATGCTGCGCGTCTCAATTCGCTCACCGAGATTGCACTTACCAAACTCGACATCTTGGATACTTTTGATACCGTGCGCGTTTGCATCGGCTATGAACTTGACGGCAATGAGATTTCTGGTTATCCAGACAACCCGAATTTGTTGCAAAAAGTTAGGCCCAAGTTCATTGATTTACCAGGGTGGAAAAAACCGGTCAACGCAATTCGCAACTATGTAGATCTGCCCCGGCCGGCGAAAGCATTGGTTGAACTCGTCGAGAAACACGTTGGTGTACCGGTGACGATGATCGGTGTCGGTCCTGAAAGAAATGAATGCGTCGTGCGCAAGTGATTGAGCGTTACAGTCTGCCTGAGATGGCAGAAATATTTTCTGACGTCTCGAAGTTTCGTCGCTATTTAGAAATAGAGCTGTTGGCCACCTTGGCACAGGGGGAAATCGGCGTTGTGCCCCGTGATATGGCGCAAACTTGCCGTGACCGAGCGCCAATCATCGATCAAAAACTCGTAGATGAGATCGGCGAGCGTGAGCTGGTCACCGATCATGACGTGGCCGCGTTCGTAGATGTCGTGCAACAAAAAATCGGAATGCCAGCTGGTGCATGGATTCACCATGGCTTGACGAGTTCTGATGTCGTCGACACCGCTTGGTGCTCGATGCTGCGCGATGCCGCATTGTTGATCGATCGTGCACTCATAGATTTTTACGATGCACTCGTGAACCTTGCTAATCAACATCGCACCACGGCAATGATTGGTCGAACACATGGCATGCACGCTGAACCGACAACGTTTGGGGCCAAAGTTGCCTTATGGGCCCTGCAAGTGCGTCGTGACCGGCAGCGCCTGACTGCCGCGACAAAGCGAATTTCGGTTTGCAAACTCTCGGGTGCAGTGGGCACATATTCGAACATCGACCCTCAAGTCGAAAAAAATGTTGGTGCCGCTCTTGGTCTTGAGCCTGTGCCTGCGACTCAAATTATTTCTCGTGATCGCCACGCCGAATATCTCGGGGTATGTGCCAGCATCGGCACGACCGTCGAGATGATTGCCGTCGAGTTGCGACATCTGCAACGCACCGAGGTCAATGAGGTGCGCGAGGGTTTTCGCTCCGGTCAAAAAGGCAGTTCTGCCATGCCCCACAAGCGCAACCCGATTTCGTCTGAGACCCTCACTGGCTTGTCACGAGTGTTGCGGGCGAATCTGCAAGTCGGCCTGCAAGACGTGGCATTGTGGCATGAACGCGACATTTCTCATTCTTCTGCCGAGCGCATCGTTCTGCCCGATTCTTCGATGCTTGCCTATTATCTTTTGCGCAGGGCAACAAAGCTGATTTCAAATTTAGAAGTTGATACCGCTCGAATGCTGGGCAATTTGAATCTGACGCACGGTGTAATTTTTTCTCAGTCGGTGTTGTTGTTTTTGATTGAATCGGGCATGTCGCGCGATGATGCATATCGACTCGTGCAAGAACTTGCTGCCAAAGCAATCAGCACCGGCACAGAGTTCAGAGAATTGCT
>CAYOVI010000002.1:0-44123 GCA_964407365.1 uncultured Ferrithrix sp. | reverse complement strand
GGGGCGATCGCCGCGAACTGCCCGGCATTTTGTGCGAGATTATTCGGCAGGTCAAGGTCGATTTCACGTCCAGAGGGCGAGCGAAGCGACACTTGTTCACAGACTTGATAGCTGCCAACAGTTTTCGGATCAAAACCGAGCATCTCGAGCAGACGCAATGCACCCGTTGTGAGCCCGTCGCCACAACATTTGTCGCGCGGAAATGACGCTTTGTCGATCAACAACACATCCTTGCCACTTGCCACGAGTGTTAGCGCCGCGGCAACGCCGGCTGGCCCTGCGCCGACGATCAACACGTCGCAATGATTGACGAAATTATTTCGTGAAATGGCGTTGACCACGAGCCTCAGGCTAGAGTTCTCGGCGATGAGTCGCTTATGTGAAGGTCGAGTAGTTATTGTCACGGGATCAGGTCGCGGAATCGGTCGCGAGCATGCCCTGAGCCTTGCCAGGCACGGGGCGTTTGTCGTGGTCAACGACCTCGGTGCGGCAGTCGATGGCAAAGGCGGTGATGCGTCACCTGCGCAGCAAGTTGTCAATGAAATCGAGTCGATGGGTGGCAAGGCGATTGCCAACGGTGACGACATCTCGTCATGGGATGGTGCCGAGCGTCTGGTTAAAACGGCGATCGAAACATTCGGTGATCTGCATGCCGTGGTGAACAACGCGGGCATCTTGCGCGACCGAATGTTGGCAAACATGAGCGAAGAAGAGTGGGACGCCGTGATCAAGGTTCATCTCAAGGGCACTTTTGCACCTTCACGACATGCTGCGGCGTATTGGCGCGACCAAAGCAAAGCGGGCAAACCAGTTGACGGTCGAATAATCAACACTTCTTCGGTGTCAGGCATATATGGGAATGTCGGTCAAACCAACTACGGTGCAGCAAAGGCCGGCATTGCAGCATTCACGACCATCGCCTCGCTTGAACTTGCGCGTTATGGAGTCACGGTTAATGCGGTTGCGCCAGTTGCATTGACACGAATGACAGAAAATCTCGGACCAGCGCCAGAAACCCAAGCCGAGCGTGAACAGCGATCACCGAAGTGGATCGCACCGATTGTCACTTGGTTGGCTTCGACCGAGTCTGCAGGCATAACAGGTCGAGTGTTTGAAGCCAGCGGAGATGTGTTGGCGATTGCCGAAGGTTGGCATCGTGGGCCAACGCACAAGCCAGTTGATGACCCGACAAAACTCGGACCGGTCGTCGAAGAGATGATGGCAAAAGCCCGATTGAACGCCGGCATGGATGGTCGCGACGGCACTTGGCCTCAGCCACAAAAAAAATAATTTAGAACAGTTTCAGGTCGTCAATCTTTTTGCCACGCAATTCGTCATAGTCGATTTCGCACCAACCGATATTTCGACTTTCGGCCAACACGCGGGCTTGGGGTTTTATTGATTGGGCCACGAAAATACCCCGAATCTTGCCAAGCGCCGTGTCGGCGTGCAGACATTCGATGTAGCGCGTGAGTTGTTCGACGCCGTCTATCTCACCACGACGTTTAATCTCGACTGCAACTGTCTGTCCATGCGAGTCGCGACACAGCAAATCAACGGGGCCGACCGCGGTCGGATACTCGCGGCGAATAAGTTTTAGACCTGCCTCGATAGTTTCTGGCATTGTGGCAAGCAACACCTGCAGATCTGCTTCGACGCCGTCTTTTGTCAAGCCCGGATCATCGCCGAGTTCATGAGCAACATCGGAAAAAACTCGATGAAGTTCGATCGTCAGAGTCTCGCCCTTTGGGTTGCGAACAACCAAACGATCGGCGAGTTCTTCGATCGTGTTTGGCGCATTCATCCAATTGAGTGGTTTATAGGCACCAAAGTCAGAGTGAATAGCCACGCAACCATCGGCTTTGATCATGATCATGCGGGTCGCCTCGGGCAGTGATGCGCCAAGTTTGCCTTCATATGTCACACTGCATGATGCGATGACTACGCGCATGAAATTTTTTAATGTTGATGGCCGAGTGCGTTCAACACGGGCTCGGCGAGTTCGGGGCGACAAATAATCAGATCGGGCAACCAGGTGTCTTGTTCGTTATATATGAGTGGTGAACCGTCGACACGGCTGGTGTGAAGTCCGGCGGCACGTGCAACTGCCACGGGTGCCGCTGAGTCCCACTGGTGTTGACCGCCGGTGTGCAGATAAATGTCGCATTCGCCAAGCACGACCGACATCGCTTTGGCGCCTGCCGAACCGAGGCGCATCGCGTCACAGCCAAGGGCATCGGCGACGATTATCGCTTCACGAGGTGTGCGAGTGCGCGAGACAACTAGTCGAGGAGGTCCGTCGTGTTTTTTTGGTGGGGTTGGGGGCGGATTCGTGTTCAGTGTGAGTTCGATTGCTGGCAGACTCACGGCTGCAGCCACGAGTGCGCCATTCCCTTTATCGCGTTGCCACAACGCGATGTGCACGGCCCAGTCGCTGCGATCTGGTTCGCTGAATTCTTGGGTGCCATCTAGTGGATCGATTATCCAAACCCGATCTGCGGTCAGTCGCGTCTGGCTGTCAAGCGCTTCTTCGCTCAAAACTGCGTCGGTCGGACGATGCGCGCGCAACTCAGACATCAAAAATTCTTGGGCCATGGCATCGCCGGCGTCTTTTAGTCCCCAGCCCCAAATGCCTCGGTTTATAAGCGAGTTGCGCAATTCAACGAGACGCCTGCCGGTCTCGGTGGCTAAATAGTTTGCAAACTCGTGGTCACTTGAATAGTTCAAGATTTTCGGCCCAATTGAATTGCCTGACGGACCAAATCTCTGAGCGTGTTTTCGTTCGTGCCCGACCCGACAAGTTCGGCAATCTTTCGTTCGATGCGCTCAGCCTGGGCTTGATCAAACACCTCGGGTCGAGAAGCGTTTGAGCTGATAGTTGCCACCAATAACACGAGCGCAGAGATGGCAGTCGTGCCCCCGATCGTATTGACCAAACCGACATTGTTGCCAGCGATCGACGTGATGATCATGCCGGCGATGCCGGCGACGAAAACTGCCGAGCAGATAATGCGAATATTGCGCAATGCCAGCGATGATTGATTTTTGGTCTTATTCACTTGTTTATTTCCGGGATAACGGCTTGTATTTGATTCGTTTTGGCTGATCGGCAGAGATGCCGAGTTCTTTTTTGCGCCATGCCTCATAGTCGGTGAAATTGCCTTCAAACCAGCGCACTTGACTGTCACCCTCGAATGCCAACACGTGGGTTGCGATGCGATCCAAGAACCAGCGGTCGTGGCTGATCACGACCACGCATCCGGGAAAACTCTCGAGCGACGTTTCGAGGGCGCGAAGCGTGTCGATGTCTAAGTCGTTGGTCGGCTCGTCGAGCAACAACACGTTGCCAGCATTTTTGAGAAGTTTCGCCAGGTGCACTCTGTTTCGCTCTCCACCCGAAAGATCACCAACTCGCTTTTGTTGATCACTGCCCTTGAAATTGAAACTTGCGACATATGCGCGACCGTTTATTTCACGGCTTCCAACTTTCATGATCTCTATGCCGTCGGTGATTTCTTGGTACACAGAGTTTTCAGCATTGAGCGTGTCGCGACTCTGGTCGACATAGCTGAGTGCAACCGTGTCGCCAACGGTGATCGAACCCGAGTCGGGTTTTTCTTGGCCGGTGATCATGCGAAACAGTGTCGTTTTGCCCGCACCGTTGGCACCGATGATGCCGACGATGCCAGCTGGTGGCAAGTTGAAGGTTAGATCTTCGATTAGCAGTCGATCGCCGTAGCCCTTCGAGAGATTTTTTACTTGAATGACGACATCACCAAGGCGTGGGCCAGGGGGAATCGCAATTTCTAGTTTGCTTTCACTTCGTTCGGCCGCTTGAGCTTCGGCATGCAATTTGTCATATGCAGCGAGACGAGCCTTGCCTTTGGATTGACGTGCTTTTGGCGCCATGCGAACCCATTCGAGCTCACGGGCCAAAGTTCGCTTGCGAGACTCGTTCGCTTTTTCTTCGCGCCCGAGGCGTTCTTGTTTTTGTTCGAGCCAACTTGAATAGTTGCCTTCGAACGGAATGCCCTTGCCGCGGTCCAGCTCGAGAATCCACTTGGCGACGTTGTCCAAAAAATACCTGTCGTGTGTAATCGCCACGACGGTGCCCGAATATTCTTGAAGAAATCTTTCAAGCCAGTCGACACTTTCGGCATCCAAGTGGTTGGTCGGTTCATCGAGCAACAACAAATCTGGGCGACTTAACAACAATCGACACAGCGCAACGCGTCGGCGCTCACCACCAGAAAGTTTTGTCACGTCGTTTTCATTGGGTGGGCATCGCAAAGCATCCATTGCGATTTCGACATTTCGCTCGAGGCTCCAGGCGTCAACGGCGTTGATCTTGGCTTCTAGTTGCGCCTGCAACGCGCCGACCTTGTCGAAGTCGGCGTCTGGTTCGCCCCACATCGCCGTCACTTTTTCGTATTCGGCGAGCAAGTTGCGAATTGGCGCAACACCTTCCATAACGTTTTCAAGCACGTTTTTTGCAGGGTCGAGTTTTGGCTCTTGGTCGAGCAGACCGACTGTGAAGCCCGGCGTGAGACGGGCCTCGCCGGTGAAACCGTCGTCGACGCCCGCCATGATTTTTAACAAACTTGATTTGCCGCTGCCATTCGAGCCGAGAACGCCGATCTTGGCCCCCGGGTAAAAAGAAAGCGAAATGTTCTCTAGCACCGTTCGATCTGGGGGATAAAAGCGGGCGAGTTTGTAACAGGTGTAAATAAATTCGGCGACCATCAGCCGTCCAATCTAGTTGTTGATTGGTTGACCCCATTTATGTGAGGCTCGTGCTAAATTAGCCAACGTTAACCAGTGGGCAAATAGTCACCTTTGAAAGAGGTCAAAATGCAATTGTTCGATCAAGCATTCATCGGAGATTTCTTGCTCCGTTATCTGCATATTCTCGTGGGCATCACCTGGATTGGTCTGCTTTATTATTTCAATCTCGTTCAGGTGCCCGGACTTGCCGCCTACGGCGACGAAGGAAAAGCTCGAATGATCACGCTCGACAAAATCGCGCGACGAGCATTGTGGTGGTTTCGCTGGGCAGCGATAGCAACATTGGGAACTGGCCTGTTGATCACCGGCATCGTCGAGAACTATTGGTCGCGAAGTGGTGATGCCCATAAATACACGATTTCGATCGGCATGACTCTGGGCACCTTGATGGCCGCCAATGTGTGGATGGTCATTTGGAAGAATCAAAAAGTAGTTTTGGCAAACGCAGTCAACGTCATTGGCGGTGCAGCCGCCGACCCTGCGGCTGTCGGTGCCGGTCGAAAGGCGTTGCTAATTTCGCGTCAGAACTTTATTTTTTCGTTTTCGATGTTGTGGTTCATGGTCGGGCCCGCTCACTTTTATCCCGCGGCATTTCCAAATGCGACTTCGGGTAACGCGATGCAATTGTTGATTATCGCCATCGTGTTGATTGCGATTTTGCAAATCAATGCGCTTGGTCTTTTGGGTGGCACTGCAGCGACAAACAAATTGTTGTGGCCATACGAATCGCACAAGAACGCGATGATCACCGGCGGTGTCCTTTGGCTCATTTTGTGGACTGCCTCAGAGGTGCTTCTCAAATAGCCATCGTTACGATGTAATCGATGGTTGATAAGGCGAACGTCGAGGAATTTGGCGCGAACTCCTGGCTAGTTGAGGAGATGTACGAACGCTATCGCGACGAGCCCGAGACGCTTTCGCCGGCATGGCGTGAGTTTTTTAGTGACTATAAGCCAGTTGGCTCACCCAAGCCCGACCCGACAGGAGAGTTGATCAGACCAGATCTCGAATCGATTTCTGGATTGCTTTTGGAAGATGGCGCTCAACATGCGATTGTGGCGACAAAAGTCAAGGCTAAAAATAACGACTCGCCAGTTTCTGAAAACGGCAAGTCGATGGTCAAAGAACCGATCTCGCCAGAGGCGCCACCTCGGGCGAGCCGTCCAGCCGTGGTTCACCCAACCGTTGTGCAGACTCCGCTGGAAGTAGTCGAACCCGAGCCATTGAAGGGTGTGTCGGCAACCATCTCTTCGAACATGGCGGCCAGCCTCAGCGTGCCGACTGCAACGAGCGTGCGTCAAGTGCCAGCAAAACTGCTCGAAGTCAATCGCAAGGTAATAAACGGATATCGCGAACGAAGTGGAGACAGCAAGATCAGCTTCACCCACCTAATCGGTTATGCGATCGTGCGTGCCATTGCCGATGCGATGCCGAACATGAAGCATGTATATGTCGCCGACGCTCAAGGCAAACCGCAGATCAAAAAATTTTCCCATGTCAACCTGGGTCTGGCAGTTGATGTCGACAAAGGCAAGGGTCAGCGAAGTTTGGTGGTGCCCGTGTTGCGAAACGCTGACACCCTTGATTTTGCGGGGTTCTTGTTGACCTATGAAGACATCATTCGAAAAGTACGTGCAAATAAATTGACCCTCGACGACTTTCAAGGTGCCAACGTCAGTTTGACGAACCCCGGAACAATTGGCACGCAAATGTCGGTGCCGCGCCTGATGACCGATCAAGGTTTGATTGTCGGCGTAGGCACGATCGATTATCCCGCCGAGTTTCAGGGCAGTGATGAGCGTGCACTTGGTCGACTTGGGGTCTCAAAAGTGGTGACGCTGACCAGCACCTATGATCACCGAATCATTCAGGGTGCCGAAAGCGGCATGTTCTTGAAATACGTGCACGAGTTATTGACGGGCGAGCACAACTTTTACGCAGACGTGTTCAGCAGCCTTGGAGTGCCTTATGAATCGGTCAAATGGCGTGATGACTCAAATTCGCTTGACAGCGAAGACGTGCTTCTCGAAAAGCAGATGCAGATCGCGACTCTGATTCGAGTTCATCGCGTGCGAGGTCATTTGATTGCAGATCTCGATCCCTTGCATTGGCGTACCCCGCGCATGCCGCGCGAACTCGATCCGGCAACGTACGGTCTCACCGTCTGGGACTTGGATCGCGAATTCTTGACCGGCGGTGTGGGTGGAGTCGCTCGTTCGACTTTGGGCGAATTGCTCGGCGTTTTACGGGACGCCTATTGCCGAACCATCGGCGTCGAATATATGCACATTCAGAACACCGACGAGCAAAAATGGATTCAAGAGCACTTCGAGGGCGTGAAACGAAACGACTTTGCCGTCGACAATGTTCGGATACTCGAGCGACTCAACGCGGCCGAGGCTTTTGAGAGATTTTTGTCGACAAAATATGTCGGAACAAAACGTTTTGGTCTAGAAGGCGCAGAGTCGGCGATACCGATTCTCGACAAAATTTTGAATCTCGCGACTGATGCGAAGATGCATGGAACCGTCATCGGCATGGCACATCGTGGTCGGTTGAACGTGCTGGCAAACGTCGTTGGCAAAAACTATGACCAAATTTTTCAAGAGTTCGAGGGCTATGTAGACCCATCGTCGGTGCAGGGTTCTGGTGACGTCAAATATCATTTGGGTGCGGTCGGAGAATTCGTGGCGCAAAGTGGCGCCAAAATGCACGTCGAGTTGGTCTCAAACCCGAGTCACTTAGAAACCGTCAACCCAGTCGTGCTTGGCACCGTGCGAGCGATGCAAGACCAGATTGAACCGCCACTGGCATACAGCGTGTTGCCGTTGGCAATTCATGGCGACGCCGCATTTGCAGGGCAGGGTGTCGTCGCTGAATGTTTGGCGATGAGCGACACTTCGGGTTACCGCGTAGGCGGAACGATTCATCTGATCATCGACAACCAGATTGGTTTCACGACCTCACCCGAATATGCGCGATCGTCGCAATATTGCAGCGATGTCGCCAAAACAGTTCAGGCTCCAATTTTTCACGTCAACGGTGACGACCCCGAAGCGTGTGTGCGAGTGGCACAATTGGCTTTCGAATATCGCCAAACTTTTCACAAAGATGTTGTCATCGACATGGTCTGTTATCGCCGATACGGTCACAACGAGGGTGATGATCCGAGTTATACCCAACCGCTGATGTACAAGGCGATTGCCGAGAGACGTAGCGTGCGAAAACTTTATGTTGAAACTCTCGTCAGGCGCGGTGACATAACAGTCGAGCAGGCCGAAAAATCGCTCACCGATTATCAGGCCAAGCTTCAGGGGGCACTCGAACAGACTCGTGCCAAGACGACCGAAAAAATAATCGCGGCCAAGCCTCCTGCGCCACTTGGCGTAGTTCCGCACTTTGAAACAGGCGCGCAACAAGAAAATTTGAACGCCGTACTGGCTCAGTTGCGAAATTATCCGAGCGACTTTATGGTGCACCCAAAATTGTTGCGACAATTCGAGGCCCGAGACGAGATGGTCGCAAAAGAATCAGAGGTTGACTGGGCCACTGCCGAGGCCCTGGCCATCGGCAGTTTGGTGCTTGAGGGCGTGTCGGTGCGTCTTGCGGGCCAAGACTCGCGTCGAGGCACATTTAGTCATAGACATTCAACTTTGATCGACTATTTAAACGAGCGTCGCTGGGTGCCATTGGCCCAAATTCCAGGTGCCAAGGGCAGGTTCTGGGTCTACGACTCGCTGTTGAGCGAATATGCAGCTCTCGGTTTTGAATATGGGTATGCGCACGCCAATCAAAAAGCGCTCGTGATGTGGGAGGCCCAATTCGGCGATTTCGCCAATGGTGCCCAGATAATCATCGACCAATATCTGGTTGCCGCAGAAGATAAATGGCAGCAACGCAATGGTCTGGTGATGTTGTTGCCACACGGCTACGAAGGTCAGGGCCCCGAGCACTCGTCGGCACGAATCGAGAGATTTTTGCAGTTGTGCGCCGAAGACAACATTCAGGTTTGCAACCCGACGACCGCCGCACAATATTTTCACTTGTTGCGACGCCAAGTCAAGCAAACACACATCAAACCTTTGGTTATTTTTTCGCCAAAACAGCCACTTCGCATGAAGCAAAGTCGCTCGACGCTCAAAAGCTTGACCATGGGCAGTTTCGAAGAAGTGCTCGATGACCCAACGATCACCAATGCTGGCGATGTCTCGCGAATAATTCTCTGCAGTGGCAAAGTTGCGTGGGATGCAATTTCTGAGCGCGACAAACGTGACGCAAAGTTTGCAATAGTTCGACTTGAACAGTTGTATCCGTTTCCAATCGAACAGATCAAAAAGATTTTGGCAAAATATAAAAACGCCAAAGAACTTGTATGGCTGCAAGAAGAACCAGAAAATATGGGTCCGAGATATTTTGTCGACGACCGAATTTGGACCCTGAAGCAAGAGGGTTATGGCTTGCGTCATGTGGCGCGAGTCGAGTCGGGTAGCCCCGCGACCGGTTCAAAAACTATCCACGATCAAGAACTTGAAGATTTGATGGCGCAAACTTTTGCCGACTGGTAATTGCTCCATCAATTAGCGGTGGTTGAATGAAAGGGTGAATAAGCCCCCGACGCATGTTGTTGTAGACGGATCAAATCTTGCAACTGAGGGCAGAACAGAACCCAGCCTGAAACAGTTGAACGAAGCTGTATTGGCTTTCATCAAAGAGTTTCCAGGCACGAAAGTTACGGTTGTCGTCGACGCAACTTTTGGTTATCGAATCGATCGCAAAGAACGTGGAGAATTCGATGATGCGATCAACAACAACGAACTAGTGGCCCCACCAGCAGGGGCCGTGGGTAGGGGCGACGGTTTCGTCTTGACGATTGCCGACAAAGTCAAGGCGAGCGTGTTGTCGAACGATAGTTATCAAGAATTTCATGATCAATATAAATGGTTGTTCGACGAGGGTCGCCTGATTGGCGGCAAGCCAGTGCCAAACGTGGGCTGGGTGTTCATCAGACGACTGCCGGTGCGAAAACAGGCGGGTCGCCAAACCGCGTCGTCATTGCGTCGAAGTTCGGCACAACCCAAAGATGTCGCATCAGTGCGGGTCAACCCGTCGAGAAAGGTTGCCGTAGCAACCAAGTCAACCCAGACTCCAAAGTTGAACGAGCTGACGAACTTCTTGAACTTCGCCGAGAAAAACCCGATCGGCACAAAAGTCAAGGGCGCAGTTGAGAGTTATGCCTCTCACGGTGTTTATGTGAAGATGGGCGAAGTTTTGGGTTATTTGCCGATGCGCTTGATGGCAAACCCGATGCCTCGAAGCGCACGTGAACATGTAAAGCTCGGCGCTCTGTTGAACATGGTCATCGTCGGATACACGCCGTCGCGACGAAGTGTCGAATTAGCCGTTTCGGGAATGGAATCTTTGGTCGCCCAAAAATCATCGGTCAAGACAAGCCAGTCACGCTCAGCTAAATCTGGTTCGTCTCGCGCTGCGCAAGGCAAAAAGCCCAAGCGACGTAGCCAACCTCAAAAGTCAGCGACCAAGAAAAGCTCGCCCAACAAGAAGCGATAATCGTCTTTTGGATACGGTGTTGGCGTGTTGATTGCGACATGGAACGTAAATTCGCTAAAGGCAAGACTTGAGCGAGTAACCCAGTGGGTGAGAGAAAATCAGCCCGATGTTTTGTGCATGCAAGAAACAAAAATGAAAGACGAAGTTTTCCCCGCTTTGACTTTTGCCGAGTTGGGCTATGAGTCGGCCCACTTTGGCCAGGGACAATGGAATGGTGTGGCGATAATTTCAAAAGTTGGTTTGACAGATGTGGTCACCAATTTTGCCAAGCCGGTCGCCCCAGATAATGAGGCGCGAATCATAACTGCGACTTGTGGTGGCGTGAAAGTCGTGAGCGTCTACGTGCCAAATGGTCGCTCGCTCGAAGACGACCACTATAAATACAAACTTCAGTGGATGAATAAGTTGCGTCAACATCTCGACTCGATAGCCAAACCCGATGATCGGCTAGTGGTTGGCGGCGACTTCAACATTGCCCCGACAGACGACGACGTCTGGGATGTCACAAAGTTCGAGGGCGCTACACACGTGAGTGCGCCCGAGCGCCAGGTTTTTGCCGATCTTTGTGCATGGGGCTTGGCAGACTCGTTTCGCGTCTTGAACCCCGAGCCGAAAGTTTTTTCATGGTGGGACTATCGCAACGGCAGTTTTCACAAAGGCGAAGGAATGCGAATAGATTTTTTGCTCGCAACGAAGTCGCTCATGTCTCAAGTTGTGTCGTCAAAAATTGACCGCAATGCCCGCAAAGGTGAAAAGCCCAGCGATCACGTGCCAGTGACGATCACCTTGAAAGGCAAATAGCCGATGTCTGCCAAAGAATCTGAAGGTCGGGCGAGCCCACAATTTGAAAGCGCCTTCAAAGGTTTTCACATTCGCACCGAACAACACTCGAGTTTTGACGCCATGCGCATAGAAATTGCCCGCGAGTTGCGCGTGGCAATCGAAGAGTTGTTGGCTACCTCTGCGCCGATCGGAGAGCTCGAAGAAATTCGAAATTCAATCTCTCAGGCCGTATCGGGTCTCAAGTCTCGACCGCATTCGCACGACTATTCCGGGCCCGCCGAGGGTTCATTGGCGCCGATGAACACGTTTTTAGATCGAAGTCCGATCATTGGTGGGATCAATCCATTGAGCGTGCCAATGGAGATGAGCATCGAAGGCGATGGCGGCAAAGATTCGACAGTCGTTGGTCGCGCCACATTTGGTTCGGCTTACGAGGGGCCACCAGGCTGCGTGCACGGTGGGTTCATCGCTGCCTATTTCGACGAGGTGTTAGGCATGGCTCAGTCGCTGAGCGGCAACCCAGGCATGACGGTCAACCTGACAGTCGACTATCGATCACCAACGCCATTAATGAAGCCGGTCGTTTTTCGCGGATGGGTCGGCTCGATAGACGGTCGCAAGATAAGTGTCGCAGGCACTTTGCATCACGGCGAGACTCTTTGTGCCGAGGCAAAAGGATTGTTTGTCTCGATGCGACCAGAGGTTTTTCAGCGCCTGCTCGAAATTCGGCAATCTCAAACAAGTTGAAACTATTTGAGGCTTTGGGTTGTCAGTCGCTTTTGGGCATGCGCGACGATTGACAACACTTCTGCACCGATTTTTTTTGCGGTGATTTGTCCGACTATCGATGCAAGCTGGTCGACTGTCTGCGGAAGCTGTTTGGCAATGAGTCTCAATTCATAGTCGCTACAAACATTGATAACTGGTTGTCTGATCACCTTGGCGCGACCGCTGCGCCAATTTCGAAGATCGTCTTCTAATGTGCGAGTTTTGACCAACTTTGGCTTACTTGATTTTTTATCAGTCTTGACTGTCGGCGATATTTCGTCTGGTTGTGACTCGCTGACGACATTTTCGAGCAAAGTGCTTTTACCCGTCGTGCGACCTTTGCGCGTTTCGCACCAGGTCACAAATAGTTGATGTGATGCCCGAGTGAAGGCAACATAGGTGAGACGAACCTCTTCGTCTAGTTGGTCTTGTGTAATCGCCGAATTGTGAGGCATCAAACCGACCTCGGCACCTGCCACAACCACGCACTGCCACTCACGACCTTTGGCCGAATGAAACGTGAGAACCTCAACGCCTTCATAATTGTGATGCTCGGCCGCCGTGGCCCGCATCCATGAGGCAAAAGCACGCCCGTCGACATTGCCAGGGTGATCGAGTTTCAAGAAGATTCGCACCTGCTCGGCGACCCAGCGCTGAATCTCGGAATCAGATTCAGTCAGCACGTCTGTGGCCCACGATGCAAGTTCGTTGCGGCCGGTGCTTTGTGAGGCATCTGCGATTGCCGAATTGAGCTCTGGCGATGGGCGATTGGTGCGAACCGGAATATTGTTCTTGACGAGCGCATCGGTGATCGTCTCGACTTGAAAGTTGGTGCGCACCAACACCGCTGCCGACTGCCAAGGGTTTGGACCGCCGATGTTCGCGAAATGCCATAGGCAATCGGCAATGCCTTGCGCCTCGGCCTCGGCATCTTGATAACCGCGCAGAACCACGGCATCGGCTTGCGGTTTGATCGGGCGAACCTCAATCTGCGGGTCGACGAGTTTGGCCACAGATTTTGCGGCGTTCAGAATCTGTGGAGTGCATCGATAGTTGTTCGCAAGTCGCAGCACCGTTGTGCCACGAATTTTGTCGGGTAGATCGTCGAAAAGTTTTTTGTCTGAGCCGTTCCATCCATAAATTGCCTGCATCGGGTCGCCCACGATAAACACGTCTGATCGCTGACCACGAATCGCCTCGAACAATTCATACTGCAATGGGTTCATGTCTTGGGCCTCGTCGACAAAGATGTGTCGATATCGCCAGCGCACCGCTTGGGCATATGCGTTGTCGAGTCTCATCGCCTCGACCACGCGTGCGATCAAATCGTCGAGGTCGAGTATGTTGCGCTGAATTTTTAGCTGTTCATACTCTTTGAAAATCGTGGCGATTTCGTTGTGGGGTGCCGCCGTATAGCGTTTGAGCCGCGTTGCAGTTTGCGCGTACTGGTTGGGTGATATCAATCGAGCATGCGCCCAGTCGATTTCGGTGAGCAATTCACGCGGTCGCGACGACATTGGGTGATCCTTGGCCGCCTGGACGACCAACTGGGTGCGATTATGAATGATCGACGGCATCTGTTTGCGCGTATCAGCCAGCCGCTGTCGTAAGAGTGCGAGGGCAACTGCGTGAAATGTGCCGACAGTTATTGCTTGTGAGTCTGAGGTGACGTCGAGGTTCTTGAGTCGCCGTCGCATTTCGCTTGCGGCTTCGCGAGTGAAGGTGATGGCGAGAACTCTTTTTGGATCGGCAGTGCCTTTGGCGATTCGATAGGCGATGCGATGCGTGAGCACGCGCGTCTTTCCAGAGCCAGCACCGGCGTGCAAAACGGTTGCGGTTTCGGGGCTGGTGACTGCTGTGAGTTGGTCGGCATCCATGCCTTGCAACAGTTGATTGGCGTCCACGCCATAACGCTAGGCGGTGGGTGTGGTTGCGAGAAACTAAGTTT
The DNA here is from genome assembly GCA_964407365.1 of uncultured Ferrithrix sp. Lineage (GTDB taxonomy): Bacteria > Actinomycetota > Acidimicrobiia > Acidimicrobiales > Ilumatobacteraceae > BACL27. The sequence goes on along the minus strand of CAYOVI010000002.1, from coordinate 30,271 downwards.
GGGGCATGGCTTATCCGCAAAAATTGCTTAATCGCGGTGAGCACATAAATCTTGATCTTCACCCGCATTGGGTCGTGTTCGTCAAACCTGGGTCGATTTTGGTGCTGTTGTCAATTGTGGCGATTTGGGCTCAACAACTTGGTGATGGCTGGTTGAAGACCGGGATCAGTCGTGTTTTTTTGGTGGCAATTTTTTTGGCAATCATCAATTTGCTTGGGGTCGTGCTGCGTTGGTCGCGTACATATTTTGTCGTCACCTCGCAACGCGTGATTTTTCGAGAAGGTGTTCTGGCGCGACGCGGGGTCGAGATACCCCTTGAACGGGTCAACAATGTGAACTTTGCGCAGTCGATTCTTGAGCGGGTTCTTGGCGCGGGCGATCTATTGATCGAGTCGGCGAGCCAAGATGGTCAACAATTGTTCAGCGATATTCGCAACCCTGAAGAGGTGCAAAACATAATTCACGAGGCGATTCATTCACGCACCGGCAAAGATGCCGGTGATTTCTCTGGCTCAGCCAGAGTCGTCGCCCAACTCGAGCGACTCGAAGCAATGCTCGTGCGAGGTTCGATCACCCAATCAGAGTTCGACGAACAAAAACGTCGCCTCCTCAATTGAGTTAATTGATTTGGGTGGCGGCGTCGACGGCTCGGACATGCCAGCCGTCGATTTTTGCTGCGGTGTCGGCCAAGATCACGATGCAACCTCCAAAGCCGCCACCCGTCATGCGTGCGCCGAAAACCCCTGGTTTAGCTAAGGCTTCTTTGACCGCAAAATTCATTTGCGGAGTCGAAGTTTCAAAATCTTGACTAAGCGACTCGTGGCTTTCGACCATGAGTTTGCCCGCTGAACTCAGGTCGCCAGTCTGAAGCATTGTCGCAAAATCGCGAACCCGTTGATTTTCGGTGACAACATGTCGTGCCCGACGAAAAATGGTTTCGTCATCGATGCCAGCTAGTGACGCCATGTCTGCAAGGCGCAGTGGGCCGATGATTTTTTCGGCGGCTTTGCATTGTGCGACGCGTTCGGCATAACAACCTGATGTGAGCTTGCGCTTGGCGATGAACTGCACGACGATTTTTGCGTCTGACGGCAGTTTCACTGGTGAAATCGTCAGTTCGTGACAATCAATAATCAGGGCATGGTCACGCACGCCTGAGGTGACGGTCAATTGATCCATAATTCCACAAGGCACGCCGACACCGCGAAACTCTGCTCGCTGACAAAGTTTTGCGCGCTCGACTGGGTTGCTCTTGTCGCCGAGGGCGAGTGCAGTTGCAACTTCGAGAGCGGCACTCGACGAAAGGCCCGCGCCAATCGGAATTTCACATGAAACCTCACCCTCGAAACCGAGCGCATCGGTTGACATCTCGGCAGCAACGCCAGCCACGTATCGCCCCCAACTCGGGGTGATTTTTTCAGGTGAAACAACCGGCAAATCAAACTCGACAGATTTGGGTTCGCTTTGACTGTGCAGTCTGACTTTGTTTGTTAGGCGGCGACCACGAATTGTGGTGTATCGATCAATTGCCATCGGCAAGACGAGCCCGCCCGTATAGTCGGTGTGATCGCCGATCAGATTGACGCGCCCTGGCGAATGAAACGAAATCAGCGCATCAGACATAGCCTTTAGTCACTATATAGATTGAATAGTCAACGATTAAGAAAGAGACCGTCGACATGCCACGTGCAAAAATTTCGCCATCAATCGAACTTGAATATGACACGTTTGGTGACCCAAAAAATCCGGCACTTCTGTTGGTCATGGGATACACCGCCCAGATGGTGGCATGGGAAGAAGATTTCTGCAAAATGTTTGCGGACAAGAATTTATTCGTGATTCGCTTCGATAATCGCGACTGCGGCCTGTCGACAAAGTTTGACGGCGCACAAGTCGACGTGAACGCCGTGATTACTGCCGCCTTGATGGAAGAACCGATGCCAACGGTGCCATACACACTTTCAGACATGGCTAGTGATGCAGTCGGGTTGCTCGACTTTTTGAAAATTGAGCGAGCCCATGTCTTGGGTGCGTCAATGGGTGGCATGATCGCCCAAGTCATGACAATCGAGCATCCGACTCGGGTGCGCACCTTGACCTCGGTGATGTCAATGTCGGGTGAACCCGAATATGGTCAGTCGGCGCCAGAGGCAATGACTGCATTGTTGTCGGTGCCGCCCTCAGATCGCGAGGGATACATTGCACACTCACCCATATATCAGGCATTTCACTCGATGAAATATCGCAGCGATGAAAACTCTAAACGCGCCGCGGCCCGAGATTTTGATCGCAGTTTTTATCCGCAAGGAGCACCCAGGCAGTTAGCTGCGATTTATGCATCTGGTCGACGCACCGAAAAATTGCGTGCGGTGAAAACCCCGACACTTGTGATTCATGGCAAAGACGACACCTTGATCACCCCAACGGGTGGCGAGCGCACTGCAGAGTTGATTCCTAATGCGAAGTTTGTTTTGATCGACGACATGGGTCATGACTTGCCTCAACCGCTTTGGCCCGAGTTTGTAAATTTGGTTGCTGGTTTTGTTTCGAAGAATTAGTCATTTGTGACAGTCGCGTCTCGCGGCCCTTTGTCGGGCTTCAAGATCATTGAAATTGCCGGAATTGGCCCTGGCCCGTTTGCGGCAATGATGCTCAGCGACATGGGTGCCGAGGTCGTGCGAGTTGAGCGACTGCAGTCAGTGCGCGAATCGCAAGTCTCAGGTGCAAATTGGGACGTGATGCAGCGCGGGCGAAAAAACATCGCGCTTGATTTAAAGCACCCTGACGGCGCAGAAACTTTGTTGCAACTCGTTGAGCGTGCTGATGCGTTGATAGAAGGCTTCAGACCTGGTGTTATGGAGCGCCTCGGTGTTGGGCCCGATGTGTGTTTGGCTCGAAATCAAAAACTGATTTTTGGCCGAATGACCGGCTGGGGTCAAGATGGACCATATGCAAACTCGGCGGGGCACGATATTAACTACATTTCTTTGGCCGGCGCGCTGGCTCATTTCGGCCGAGCGGGTCAGGCACCGGTGCCACCTCTAAACATGGTCGGTGACTTTGGTGGTGGGGGAATGTTGCTGGCATACGGTGTTGTGTGTGCGTTGCTCGAAGCACAGCGCAGCGGTATGGGTCAAGTGGTGGATGCGGCGATGGTTGATGGTTCGGCGATATTGATGGCAATGTTTTGGGGCTTCAAGAAGATAGGCATGCACGACGAAAATTCACGCGGTGCAAACATGCTCGATACCGGGGCACATTATTACGACGTATATATGTGTCGCGATGGCAAATACATTTCAATTGGCTCAATCGAGCCACAGTTCTATGCACAGATGCTGCAATTAACTGGTCTTGCAGATGATGCCGAATTCGCAAACCAAAACGACCGATCAAAGTGGCCACTTTTAAAAGAGCGCTTGGCTGAGGTTTTTGCAACCAAGACATCAGATGAATGGTGCAAAATTATGGAAGGCACTGATGTTTGTTTTGCACCCGTTTTGACGATGAGTGATGCGGCAAAGCACCCGCACAATGTGGCGCGCAAAACTTTCATTGAAATCGACGGAGTTACACAGCCTGCGCCTGCCCCGAGATTTTCGCGCACGAACTCTGCTTTGCCCGACGCGCCGCAAGCCGCTGGTGCCAATACTCGAGAAGTATTGCAATCATGGGGAATCAAAAACGTTGATGACCTAATCGCGCGCGGCGTTGTCAAGCAGAGCCCGGGCTCGAAATAGTCTCATGGCGACCCTGGTCTGTTTTCATGCGCACCCAGACGATGAGTGTCTCGGCTCTGGGGGCACGATTGCCCGCGCAGCTGCTGAGGGTCATCGGGTTGTTTTGGTTGTCGCCACAGATGGCGCCTACGGAGAGGTGCCTGATGATTTGAAACCTGGCGAGACGCTTGTCGACCGGAGATTTGCTGAACTAACAGCCTCGGCAAAAGTTTTGGGCATCGCGCGGCTTGAAATGCTCGGGTATAAAGATTCGGGGATGACTGGCTGGCCGCAGAACTCAGACCCACAGGCATTTATCAACGCTGACATCGAAGAAGCGGCAAAAAAGTTGGCGGCAATTTTGTCAGAAGAAAAAGCCGATGCGGTGACGATCTATGACTGGCATGGCAATTATGGGCACCCCGACCACATCGCCGTGCATAAAGTTGGCATGCGTGCGGCGAAACTTGCCGGCACACAAAATATTTTTCAGATGACGATGAATCGCGATTTTTTTCGCAACTTGCGCAATGCAGTTTTGGCAAATCCGCAAATGCAAGGCGCCGAGAGTATGGGCGATTTCGACCCCGATGCGCCGGCCGACGACGGTAACCCGATAGGTGAGCCCGACAGCGTGATCACGCACACCGTGGATGTCAAAAAATATTGTGCCCAAAAGCGTGATGCAATCGGCTGCCATGCAAGCCAGACGAGCGACACATCGTTTCGGCTAAACATGACCGACGAAGTTTTCGCTCAGGTGTTTGGCACCGAATGGTTTGTAAAAGTTGGCGAAAATGGGCCAGCGCGTGAGCGCTGGCTTTTCGATTAACTTGCAGATCGCCCTCGTTCGGCACGGCCGCGCATCGGCGGGCTGGGACACGGCAATCGACCCAGACCTTGATGAGATCGGAACAAAACAGGCCAGAGAGGTTGCGAACAAACTCAATCTGATTTTTTCAGAAAAAAGCGTCGACATAGTTTCGAGCCCGTTGCTTAGATGCCGACAGACTGCTGAGGCATTTGCAAAATTGCGAAATTTGAGCGTTCGTGTTTGCGAGCAGGTAACAGAAATTCCGTCTCCGGTTGGCTTTGAGATGCACCAACGAGTCGACTGGTTACGAGAGGCAATGCAAGGCACTTGGGTCGATTTGGGTGATCGCTATGTTGCATTTCGCGATTCAGTGGTTGAGTTTGTGAAGAAACTTGATAATAACTCGGTGGTGTTTTCGCATTTCGTGGCGATCAATGCCGTGATTGGCGCATTGACCGGTGATGATCGGCTAGTGATTCGCAGTCTTGACAACTGCAGCATCACGTTGCTCGAGCGTGATTTGGCTGGCAACTTGCGTATCGCACAATCTGGCCACGAAGCCAACACGCTGATCCGTTAGATTAGGGGCAAATGAATAGTTTGCTAGGTGCGACTTTGCTCGAAGTTCACACTTCGTGGTCGTGGATCATGATCGTGGGAAACGGACTTGCTGGCTTGTGGGCTTTGGTGGCGCACAAAAATATTTCGCTTAGAAGTCGCGCGCTGTGGTGGTTCACTGGTGTTGCACAAGTGGCGGTATTCGTGCAGGTCGTGCTTGGTGTGGCTGTCGTCAACCGCGACAAAATCGAATATCCGGCCTTTCATGCTTTCTATGGTTTTGTGGCGATAATCGCAATTGCGATCATCTATTCGTATCGCGCTCAGTTGAAAAGCAAGATGTATTTGCTCTATGGGTTTGGCGGCTTATTCATTATGGGCTTGGGTATTCGAGCGATGCTGGTGGGCCAAGCCGGCTAAAAATTTAAGCCAAAAATTCAGGCCAGGGCTGACTCAAGTGAGTTCAGTGAGTCGTGCAGTTTTGTTGGCAGGCGTTCGCCGAAAACTGCATAGTGCTCGCGAATTTGGGGCACGGCCTCGCGCCACCCATCAATGTCAAGTGACGTGATCGCTTCAAGATCGGCAGCGTTGATGCTTAGACCATCGGTGTCGAGAGAATCTGTCGATGGCAAAAAGCCGATCGCAGTTTTTTGCGCACCAGCTTTGCCTTCGAGACGTTCGAAAACCCACTTCAATACTCGGCTGTTTTCACCATAGCCGGGCCACAAAAAGCGGCCGTCTTGGTCGCGCCTAAACCAATTGACAAAAAATATTTGCGGAAGTTTCGCAGCCGAAGTTTTTTTACCGACCGACAACCAGTGAGAGAAGTAATCAGCCATGTTGTAGCCACAAAATGGCAACATCGCCATCGGGTCGAAGCGAAGTTTGCCGACGGCGCCACCTGCAGCCGCAGTGGTTTCGCTGGCCATTATCGAGCCGAGAAAAACGCCGTGGTCCCAGTCGAAAGCCTGCGTCACAAGCGGCACGGTTGTGCGTCGGCGACCGCCAAACAAAATTGCCGAGATCGGCACGCCACTCGGGTCTTGCCATTCGGGGGCGATGCTCGGACATTGGCTTGCTGGTGCGGTGAACCTCGCATTCGGGTGGGCTGCCGGGGATTCGCTTTCTGGTGTCCACGAGTTGTTGCGCCAGTCGATTGCACGAGCAGGTTTTGATTGCGACATGCCCTCCCACCAGACGTCGCCATCTGACGTGAGTGCCGTGTTTGTAAAGATGCAGTTCGCCGTCAACGTATACATCGCATTCGAGTTGGTCTCGTAACCAGTGCCCGGAGCCACGCCGAAAAACCCGGCCTCGGGGTTGATCGCGTAGAGCTGGCCGTCTTTGCCGAATTTCATCCAACAAATGTCGTCGCCAATTGTTTCAGCTTTCCAGCCTTTTATGGTCGGAACGAGCATTGCCAAGTTGGTCTTGCCACAAGCAGATGGAAACGCGGCAGCGATGTATTTGAATTCACCACTCGGGTTTGTGAGTTTCAAGATCAACATGTGCTCGGCCAACCAGCCGTCGTCTCGAGCCATCACCGAGGCAATGCGCAATGCGAAACATTTTTTGCCGAGCAGAGCGTTGCCGCCGTAGCCAGAGCCATAACTCATGATCTCGCGAGTTTCAGGGAAGTGAACAATGTATTTGTTGTCGGGATTGCACGGCCACGGCGAATCTTTTGCGCCATTTACGAGCGGTGCACCAACCGAATGCAGACACTGCACCCAATCGTTGTCGCCGAGTGCATCGAGTGCACCTTGACCCATTCTCGTCATGATTCTCATGCTGACGGCGACATAAGCACTGTCGGTGAGTTGAACACCGATGTGAGCGATCGGTGAGCCAAGTGGGCCCATCGAAAACGGAACGACATACATAGTGCGACCGCGCATTGCACCCGTGTACAGCGCGTTCATCTCCGTGCGCATCTCGTTAGGTTCGCGCCAATTATTGTTAGGTCCCGCATCAATTTTGTTGGCCGAACAAATAAAAGTTCGATCTTCGACGCGGGCAACATCGCCCGGATCAGAGTGTGCCCAAAAAGAATTTGGTCGCTTGGCATCGTCGAGCTTGGTGAACGTGCCCGATTTGACCAGTTCGCTGCAAAGCCTGTCATATTCGGGCTGCGAACCATCGCACCAATAAATATCTTTAGGTTGCAGAATTTGCGCCCACTGCGCAACCCAAGAATTCAACCTTGAGTTTGAAGATTTGGCAGCCATGCAGTTTTGGCTTTAGGCGCCAGGGGTATCCATGTCGCGTTCAGAACCGAAGCGAATTTTCGTGGCATGGCCTGCCGAGTTGAGTGAAAACAAGACTCTTTGTCCCTGGCGCAACATGCGAAATATAGAACCCTCGAGGGCGTCGGCTGCGATGTTGTATTCGCTTAAATCTGTGTCGCTGATGACGATGCCATCGCCTGATGACGGGTCGAACGCTTTGATCACGCCTTGCACACCTAGAAAGATACTTGCCGACCGGGGATATTTGCTAGTTGTTGGTGCTTCTAGGTTGCACTGGCCGGTGGCTTAGTAGCCTTGCCGTGTGGCAGTTCTTGAAGAATTTGGGGCTGATGCCCTGCGTCACACCGTGATTACCTTTCGCGACACGATGAAACGTCACGCTGGCGGCATCAATCGATTGAACGTCTACCCGGTGCCTGACGGCGACACGGGCACAAACATGTCGCGAACTCTTGATGCGGTTGTCGCCGAACTAGAAGTTGCATCGCCTGAACTTGACACGACTTGCGAAGCAATAAGTCATGGCTCTTTGATGGGTGCGCGTGGCAACAGTGGCGTGATCTTGAGCCAAATTCTGCGGGGCTTTTCTTCGACTTTGAAAACGGCCAAGAGTTCTGGCGCACCTCGCGTTGCCGAGGCCTTGAAAGCGGCGTCGGCTGCGGCTTATGAGGCGGTGCTCAAGCCAATTGAGGGCACGATTTTGACCGTCGTGCGTGAAACTGCAGAGGCGGCCCAGCGTGCAGCCAACGACGGTGCAACTCTGGCGGCGATGTTGCGTGTGGCTCGCGCGGCCGGACAAAAGGCGCTCGACAACACCCCAGAGCAGTTGCCGGTTCTAAAAGATGCCGGTGTTGTCGATGCCGGTGGCGCGGGTTTCATGTTGCTAGTCGACTCGGCTTTGCACATCGTCGAAGGTGAGCCACTGCCTGAGCCGAAATATGATGACGGCCCTTCTGCAGAACAGCTCGAAAAAGTCGCATTGCGCCATGCCACTGACGGTGGTGTCGATGTGAGTGAGTTGCGATATGAGGTTATGTTTTTGCTCGATCTTGAAGACACGAAATTAAACAAATTCAAAAATGCGTGGGGAGAAATCGGCGATTCGATAGTCGTGGTCGGCGGAGACGGCATATACAACTGTCACATTCACACCAATGACATTGGCGCAGCAATCGAGGCGCCAATCGCAATTGGTGGTCGACCAGCCAAAATTCGTGTCACTGACCTTTTCGAAGAAGTCGCCGAAGAACACGCATTGCGCGAGGCCAGTCTTGGGGCACCAACATCGAACGTTGCCAACCATGGCCAACGACATGGGTTTGCTCAATCTGTTTTGCCGCCGGTGACTTGTGCCGTCGTGGCCGTGGCCAGCGGTGACGGTTTGGCAGAACTATTCGGCCAGATGGGTGTGCACGGCGTGGTGACGGGTGGTCAAACTATGAACCCGTCGACCCAAGAGTTGCTAGATGCTGTCGAGCACATGAACGCGACCCAGGTCGTGATTTTGCCGAACAACAAAAACATCATTCCTGTTGCGAACAAGATCGACGAGTTGACGACCAAAGATGTGCGTGTTGTGCCGACTTGTTCGATGCCCGAGGCTCTAGCGGCACTCGTTGCATATGACCCCGAAGCTTCGGCTGAACACAATGGCTCGCAGATGTCGCGTGCGGCGAGTTCGGTGGCAACGGGTGAGGTGACTCAGGCGATTCGTGACACGAATAGTGATGCAGGCCCGATCAAAAAAGGCGACTTTATTGGCCTCGTGCGCGGCGACGGGGTAGTAGCCGTTGCCGACAGTCTTGAAACGGCTTGCCATGAATTGTTGGCAAAACTGATCACGTCCGAGCGCGAATTGTTGACGATCATCACGGGAAGTGACGCCAAGACACCGAATGTTGAAGCGCTTGTCGCTCACGTTGCCAAGGTGCATCCGCAGGTTTCTTGTGAGGTGCACTTTGGTGGCCAGCCTTTGTATCCATATCTATTTGGTGTCGAATAGTTCTTCACCCGCATGACGGGCCAAATCACGTTGCGCGATCTTGCCGCAATTGATGTCGAGGTTTTGAAGGGTGTCGGCCAAAAACGAAAGTCGGCCCTTGGTGAATATGGCATAGACAATGTGCTCGAGTTGTTGATGAACTATCCGCGAAAGTGGGTCGACCGCACCAATGAAGCCAGGGTGAGCGACCTAGTGGCAGGACAAGAGGCGCTCGTTCTTGTCAATGTTCTCAAGGTTTCGAAGTTCATGACCAAGACCCGCAAAACAATTGTCAATGTGCAGGTGGGTGACGAATCAGGTCGGCTGACGGCGGTATTTTTCAATCAACCTTGGCGTGATCGACAACTCAAAGTTGGTCTGCAAGTTGCGATGTATGGTAAACCCGATCTATATCGCGGAGTTCTGCAAATGAGCAATCCGCTCGTGGATCTGATCGGTGACAGAACGGGCAGAATTGTGCCGATCTACCCGCAAAGCGACAAAGTTCAAGTCTCGACCTGGGAGCTTGCAACTTGGGTGGAGAGCGCACTCGAGAGATGTCGAGAGCGCGGAATTTCTGACCCGTTGCCAAAAGAGATGCTACAACGACTTGAATTGCCAGATCGCGCGAGCGCAATTTGGTCTATTCACTTTCCTGAATCTTTGGTCGACAAGCAAAACGCAAGACGCAGGCTTGCCTTCGATGAGCTATTGCGTGTGCAGGTGGTTTTGGTGGCTCGGAAAATCGCTTTTGAAAGAGACAACACCGGCATTCGCCACAAAATAGACGGCAAACTGCAGCAGCGATTCATCGCCGCACTGCCGTTTGCCATAACTAGTGCTCAGCGGCGAGTGATGGGTGAGATTGATCGCGATTTGGCCTCTGCGAAGCCGATGCATCGTTTGTTGCAAGGCGACGTGGGCAGTGGCAAGACGGTGGTTGCCGTCTCGGCGATGTTGGCTGCGGTGCAAGGCCAGCACCAAGCGGCATTGATGGCACCAACCGAGGTTTTGGCAGAGCAACATTTTGCCAGCGTCAAAAAGCTTCTGGAAGGTTTGCTTGTGCCAGACGAAAATAATCTCTTTGGCGACCGCCACCTGCGTGTCGAATTATTGACTAGCCGCATAACAAGCGAGCAGCGCCGCAATTTGTTGCGCGATTTGGCCAACTGCGAAGTCGATATTTTGATAGGCACACACGCGCTCATTCAGGAAAAGGTCGAATTTGCATCACTTGGTGTTGTCGTCATCGACGAACAGCACCGTTTTGGGGTAGAACAGCGGGCTGCATTGCGCAACAAAGGTTCATATTCGACCAAAGAAAGAAATCGCGTTGCCAGCGCCCCAGATGTGTTGGTGATGACAGCAACGCCTATACCCAGAACCGCGGCCATGACTGTGTACGGCGATTTGGATGTGAGCGTTCTGGACGAAATGCCACCTGGCCGAACGCCGATCAAGACAAGCTGGGTTGCCGGCGAAAAAAAAGAGGCCGAGATGTGGTCTCAAGTTCGCGATGCTTTGGCCGAGGGTCAGCAAGCATACGTTGTCTGTCCATTGATCGAAGAAAGTGAAAAGTTGCAGGTTGCCTCGGCCCAAGACACATTCAAACTTCTGACCAGAACTGAGCTGAAGGGTCTGAAACTAGGGCTTCTGCACGGAAGAATGTCGTCGAGCGAAAAAGACGAAACGATGAACAAGTTTCGCGATCGCAAGTTAGATGTCTTGATAGCGACAACAGTCATCGAAGTTGGGGTCGACGTGCCGAACGCAACCTGCATGGTCGTTCTAGATGCAGATCGATTCGGAATTGCACAGCTGCACCAACTTCGCGGTCGTGTGGGTCGAGGTTCAATCGCCTCGCGCTGTTGGCTTGTGACGGGCAATCCCGACATTTCTTCGCCCCGAGTCGATGCCTTGGTTGAGTCGACCGATGGCTTTCATCTCGCAGAGGTCGACCTTGAATTGCGCGGCGAAGGCACCATTATGAACACCGCCCAAAAAGGCAAAAGCGACTTAAAACTTGCCTCGCTAAGAAGTGATCGTGAATTGATCGAGTTGGCGAGGGCGGCCGCGATCGAATTGGTCACCAATGACCCGGGTCTAAATAATCACTCCGAGATTCGCGATGAAATCGATCTTCTCTTGACGCACGACGAAGAAGAGTTTTTGTTCAAGAACTAACTCGTGTCAGTTTTCTTCAGCAGCGAGAACGATGTCCCAACGGTCGCGACAGTCTTTGCATCTGTAGGCGACGACTTCGCCGACTTGCCAGAAGCCGTCTTCTGGGGGATGCGTCAAAAGGTGCGCGTTGCCCCCGCAGTCGACGCAGATGATTGATTCGCTGGGTGCGACGGCGCGCTCTGGTTCGAAACCAGCGGGCTGATCATGTTGTGACGGCACCGCACAATTAAATCACTCGTTTGGCAAATTTTTGGTGACTGAAATATGCGTGCGTCGGCAATAGCGTGAAGTCGTGCGAATCGTGGCCGGTGAACTGCGTGGTCGAAAAATTGTGGCTCCAGAGGGGCAAACAACTCGACCCACAACAGATATGGCCCGCGAAGCAATTTTCAATGCGTTGAACAGCATGGATGTCATCGTCGGAGCCAGGGTTTTGGATCTCTTCGCCGGCACAGGGGCTTTGGGACTCGAGGCGCTCTCGCGAGGCGCTAGCCACTGCACATTCGTTGAGCGCGACAAAGACGCATTGGCAAGCCTGAATGAAAACATCAAAAAGTTGGATCTGACTAGCCGCACAACCGTCGTGCGTGCAGATGCGATCTCTGGTCTCGGGCGATATACCGATATTGACCTCGTTTTGGCTGATCCGCCATATGAATTTGGTAAATGGCAACAACTGCTCGATCAAATTTCTGCACCCCTGGTTGTGGCTGAAAGTGGCCGAGAAATCACGGGCGTTTCAGGATGGGCATCGATTCGCACAAAGCGATACGGGCGCACCCATGTGACGTATTTGCGCCGAGTACCGTAGAGGTTGCAATGAAAGTGATGTTTCCTGGCAGTTTTGACCCAATTCATTTGGGGCATGTCGACATCGTGCGTCAAGCGGCGAGTTTGTTTGGTGAGGTGAGCGTGGTGGTCATGCACAACCCAGAAAAACCAGTCGGAATGTTCACGGTGAGCGAGCGCGTCGAACTGGTCAAGGCCGCCACGCGCGACATAAATGGAGTAACCGTTTCATCGGCTTCGGGTTTGGCGATAAATGCGGCCAAAAATTTGAACGCCAGTTTCATCGTCAAGAGCGTGCGCAACGCCGCAGATTTTGATGTCGAGGTGCAGATGGCCGATACGAATCGAGCCGTGGGCTCGGTTGAAACGGTTTTGTTGATTGCCCGACCCGAGTTTTCGTTCATCAGCAGCAGATATGTTCGCGACATTGCTTCCAATGGTGGTGAAGTCTCGGCTCTCGTGCCGTCGGATGTAGTTGAGGCAATAACTAAAATTAAAAAGTAAGGAGATTTATGCCAAACAACGAAAACGATGATTTTGACAATTACGACCAGGTCGTCAATTCGTTCGATGGTCAAACGGTGCCAGTCGAACTTGGTGACTCAGAGTCTTTCATTACAGAGGCCATCGGGGCGATTTCAAGTGCACCAAATGCGGCATTGTCGAGTGCTCCGAAGATTAATCGCGAAGAAGTTTTGGGTATGTTGCAAGACGCCCTCGACAGTTTGCCCGTCGAGATTCGCGAAGCTCGATGGATGCTAAAAGAACGAGCAGACTTCTTGGCCAAGACCCAACGCGAAGCAGACGAGATTTTAGAAGCGGCCAGGGTGCAAGCCGAGAGAATGGTGCAGCGCACAGAAGTTGTGCGTGCATCTGAGGCTCGAGCTCGTCAAGTTATCGAGGCGGCCAACGAAGACTCACGCAGACTGAAAAGTGAAACCGAAGACTTCTTAGACCGCCGTCTCGGAAGTTTTGAGATTTTGCTTGATCGTTTGACAAAAACCGTTGCCGAGGGACGAGCCCGACTGTCGATCGTCGCTCAACAACCGGCCCACGAAGTCTCGCTTGACGACACGGCAACGGGTCTGTTTGATCAAGACCAAGAGCTTTAAAAAGTTTTGGCGTCGCCCTTATTGGTCAATATCGCCGAGTTGCTTCGGCGCGCCGGAAGCACCCGTGAAGTTGAAAAACAGGTAGACGCCAGCGAGTTCAACTTTTCTGACGAAAGAATTGTCGCTGGCTCAAAGGTCGCAGTAGACCTGACCCTCGAGGCGCTCACCGACGGCATCGTAGTTCGCGGTGTTTTGCAAGCAGATTGGCGATGCGAATGTCGACGATGTCTGCGATCGCTGTCGGGTCGCGCAGAAGTTGAGGTTCAAGAGTTGTACCAACTCGTGATTAGCGACCCCGATGCATACCCGATATCGGGCGAGCAGTTAGATCTTTTAGAGATGACCAGAGAAAACGTATTGCTGGCTGTGCCACTTGCGCCGCTCTGTCGGGTTGATTGCCCAGGTTTGTGCCCTCAATGTGGTGCCGACTTGCAGACAACGCCGTGTTCGTGTGCAAGCGAAGTGCGCGACGAGAGGTGGGCTGCACTCGATGCGCTAAAAATCGACAAAGACCAACCTAAGTGAGAGCTTTGGCGAGCAAAATGCGGTGATTCCCCGATAGCCTTAGTGCCCGGTCAAACAAAAAATTTCCAGTCAGTTTTACGAAAGCCGAGTTTGCGATGGCAGTTCCAAAGAAAAAGAAATCCAAAGCCAAGGGCCGCATGCGCCAGGCAGCGAACTGGAAGCTGAAGGCGCCAACTTCGAGCGTTTGCCCGAGATGCGGCACAGCAAAGCGTCCGCACACAGTTTGCGGCTCATGTGGTTGGTACAAGGGTCGCGTCGCAGTCAACGTCGACGCGAGTTAGTCGACGGCGCTCGCGTCGTTTGAGATGACGATGCTTCCAATTGCCGTTGATGCATTGGGGGGCGACAAAGCACCCGATGAAATAATCGCTGGCGCGCGAGAAGCCGTGGCAGCGGGCATCGACGTAGTTCTCGTCGGACCGCGAGATTTGATCGGTCGCGAAGGCTTCAAGTTGATCGAGGCGAGCGAAGTCATTGAAATGCACGAAGACGCCGCTAGTTCGGTGCGCAACAAAAAAGATTCGACGCTCGTGCGCGCGGCCGAAGCGGTGCGAGATGGCAAGGCGAGCGCAATGATTTCGGCTGGCAACACCGGGGCAACCATGGCATCGGCACTTTTGCGCATGGGTCGCATAGCTGGCGTCAAGCGACCGGCGATAGCCACACCGATACCGGCGCCAGGCACGACACCGACTGTGTTGCTCGATGCCGGGGCAAATGCCGAAGTTGAGCCCGAGTGGCTAGTGCAGTTCGGTCTGATGGGAAGTGTCTACGCCGATGCTCGATTCGGTGTCAAAAAGCCTCGTGTAGGTCTGCTCTCGATTGGCGAAGAGCCAGGCAAGGGAGACACATTGCGAAAACAGGCCTTCGAATTATTTTCTGGAGCCACAAATTTGAACTTCATCGGCAACGTCGAAGGTCGCGACATTATGACAGACAAGGTCGATGTCGTGGTCACCGACGGCTTCACCGGCAACGTCGCTTTGAAAACTTTAGAAGGCACCATGCGCGGGGTCGTCAAGGCGTTGTTTGCCGCGATCGGTGCACCTGAATACAAAGTGCACGCCGATGGGATTATGCCCGCTCTATTGAGTTTGTATGCGACATTCGATCCTGATACTTATGGCGGGGCGATCTTGCTTGGCGTCGACGGTGTGTGCATCATCTCTCACGGCTCGTCTGGTTCGCGGGCGATGTTGAACGGCATCAAGGTGGCAAAAGAAATGGTTGAAGTCGACATGGTCGGCAAGATTCGCCAAGCCGTGCAAAAATAAACTCGTGCCCAACTCTTCAAACGATGCGACGGCTGAATCGCTTTCGAGATTGTCAGACAAGATCGGCTATCAGTTCAACGACATAGGTTTGCTCGCAACTGCGCTTCGTCACAGTTCGTGGACAGCCGAGAATCCCGACCACGTGTCAAATGAGCGACTCGAGTTTTTGGGTGACTCGCTTCTCGGCTTTGTCGTCGCTGAGGTGATGTATCGGCGTTATCCAGATTTTGACGAAGGAAAGTTGACAGACCTGCGCAAGATAGTGGTGAATACAACGGCTTTGTCGCGCGAGGCTTTGAAACTTGGTCTTGGCGAATTCATTTTGCTTGGACGAGGCGAAGAGGCTGGCGGTGGCCGCACAAAGACGTCGATCTTGGCAAATGCATTCGAGGCGATTTTCGGCGCAATTTTTCTTGATTCAGATGCGCATCGTGCATGCTCAGTTGCGATGAATTTGCTGGCTGCTCCGATTGACGAAGCCCTAAGTGCCTTGAAGCGCCTTGATTCTAAATCGCAACTGCAAGAGTTGACCGCTCGACTGGGGCGTGCGATGCCTGAATATCGGGTAACCGACGATGGCCCCGATCATGCCAAAATTTTTTATGCCGACGTATTCGTCGATGGCGAACTTTTAGGCAATGGTTCGGGAAGATCGAAGAAAAACGCAGAAGAACAGGCCGCCCAGCAAGCCTTTGATGTTTTGCAACATCTTTAGAATTCAAGAAATTTTCAAGCAAATATGCCAGAGTTGCCAGAGGTTGAAACTGTCAGACGAGGTTTGCAACGCAGTCTGGTTGGTCGCACGATCATCAAAGTTGAAGTCGGACGCGAGAGAACCGTGCGTCGCACCAGTCGCGAGGCGCTAATCGATGGCTTGACCGGGGTAAAAGTGACCTCAGCTGGTCGGCGCGGAAAATATTTAATTTGCGATTTGGATTCGGGGCAAAAATTGATGATGCACCTGCGGATGAGTGGCAGGTTGATCATCGCTAAGCCCAATGCGATACGTCCGGCCCACACGCACGTCGTAATGCACCTTTCAAGAAAGAAATCAATAGAAAGTGAGTTATGGTTTGTCGACCCACGAACATTTGGCGAGGTTGTCGTATTTGATCCCGACAAAATTGAAAGCCAGATGCCCGACCTGGCGAATTTGGGCGTGGACCCTTTGACTGATGAATTTCAACCAGAAACACTGAAGCGGCTGTTTAAAGATCGTCGCGGAAACCTAAAGGCACTTTTGTTGAACCAGCACTGTTTGGCGGGAATCGGCAATATTTATGCCGATGAAATTTTGCATCGCGCAAAGTTGCGCCCCGATCGCTTGCCTAGCCGGTTGACAAAGGCAAATTTGCTCAGGTTGCATTTGGCCATCGTGGAAGTTCTGACCAACGCGGTCGCAGCCGGGGGAAGCACCCTGAAAGACACCCAATATGTTGATCTAGAGGGCCAAACCGGCAGTTTTCAAGAGGACCATCGCGTTTACGGGCGAGGTGGATTGCCGTGTTTGACCTGTGGAAAAGGTCGAATCTTGATGACGCTAGTTGCGGGGCGAACGACTTGTTATTGCTCAGTCTGTCAAACTTGAGTTTCAAGATTTGCCTTGTTATATGAAGTAATCTCGGCGACGAGATGTTTCTTAAGTCGCTGACGCTAAAAGGTTTCAAGTCGTTTGCTGACACCACGGTTTTAGAGCTTGAGCCCGGGGTGACCGTGGTGGTCGGACCAAATGGCTCGGGCAAGTCAAATGTTGTCGACGCAATTGCCTGGGTTTTGGGTGCCCAGGCGCCTAGTTCGGTGCGCAGTCAAAAAATGGATGATGTCATTTTTCAGGGCACAGCGAAGCGACCCGCTTTGGGTCGAGCCGAGGTGGTATTGACGATCGACAATTCGGCAGGTCTGTTGCCCATCGAGTTTTCTGAGGTCAGCGTCAGTCGAACTTTGTTTCGAAGTGGAGAAAGCGAATATGCGATCAACGGCATAAATTGTCGGTTGCTCGACGTGCAAGAGTTGCTTTCTGACGCTGGCGTAGGTCGACAACAACACGTGATCGTCAGCCAAGGCCAAATTGATGCGGTGCTCAACGCGCGACCAGAAGATCGTCGGTTGATTATCGAAGAGGCTTCGGGTGTGCTCAAGCATCGCAAGAGAAAAGAAAAAGCAGAGCGACGTCTCGAGGGCACCGAAGCGAACTTGTTGCGTGCCCAAGACTTGTTGCGTGAGGTTCGCCGCCAGTTGCGCCCGCTCGAACGACAGGCCGACGCCGCACGTCGTCACGGTGCTGTGGCTTCAGAGTTGAGAAAGTTGAACCTATATATTGCGGGTCGAGAAATAGCGGCGTTGCAATCACGATTAGAGAGTTCGGCTGCCGCCAAAGTCGAAGGAGAGACAAACGAAAAAGCCCTGCGCACCAGACTGGCAAGTCTTGACACGGCCGTCATGGCTGACGAAGCCGAACTTACGGCTCGTGGCGAGTCTGGCACGAGCGATGATCTGGTGCAGGTCGAAAAACTTTTGGGACGTGCGAGAGGTCAGATTGCCGTGCTGGCAGAGCGTCGACGTTCGATCGAGCGAGACCGCGGCCAATTGATGGACTCTGGGGTCGTTGCGTCACTCGAGGCCGATGCGGCCGGTGCTCGCGAAGAACTCGCACGGGTTTCAGCGGCCTTGGCCGAGTTGACTGCGCAAGAAATTGAGTTGGCGCGAGACGAAGCTGCGCTCGTCGCCGATCAGGCCCAGGACGCCCAAGCAGCCCAGCAAGCAGTGCGCGACGCAGAATCTGCTCTCGATGCCGCTAACACACTTTTTGCAAAGTGCATGGCCATCGGCGCTGCAGACACAGCACGTGTTGAAACATTGCGCGCCTCACTTGCGGCAAATGCCTCGACCCTGGGTGAACTCGAAGGTGCATCGGGTGCCCTGGGTGCACTGAGTGAATTGATCGAAGTTGAACCAGATTGGCAAATTGCGGTGCACGCCGGGTTGTCCGACGCTTTGAATGCGATTGTGATGTCAGACTCGACAAGTGCTCGTGAAGCACTGACCAAACTTCGTAAGTCTGATGCTATGGGTGCAGTTGTGTCATTGGGTGAATGGACGACGAAGGTCGCACCAATAGCTGTGCAGGGTGCGACTTCTTTGCGGTCGTTTGTTCGCGCAAAGTCGGGTGCTCATGCTTACGCCGTCGACTCTTTGCTAGACGCATTGTTGGCCAAAGTCGTGTTCGTTGATTTGTTCGAGCGCGGGATTGAAATCGTGCTCGAACAGCCCGACGTCGTGGTCGTCACCGTCAATGGCGATCGACTTGCCACGAGTTCACTGCGTGTGGGGCCAAATGCGGTGACTTCGGCGGCTCTTGCCAAGGCAGAAGCGCGGGCGATAGCCAGTGCGGCAAGCCTGGCTGATGCCGAGGCGGCCCTCAATTTGCGTCGAGTCGAAGTTTCAAGCGTGCGAGAGCGACTTGCCGGGGCGCGCTCGAGCGAGGTTGACATTGAGAGCCGAGCGAATGCGGTGGCTATTCGTCGCCGCGACTTTGAGGCCAAGTCTGCAGGTTTGGGGGAGCGCAAAGTTCTAGTTGATGCTCGACTTGCAGAGCTCGAGTCGAGGTTGCAAGCAGATCAGGGCGCCAGAAGTGCCGCCGCCGAGCAACGGGGCCGGGTCGAAGCTTTGTTAGGCGCAGTTTTGCGACTGTCGAGCATTGTCGAGGGTCATGTGAATACCCTTGAGACTCGACAGGTTGAATTGCAAGAGTTGCGTCGCCGTCAATCGGGCGAGGTTCGCGAAATTTCACATCGGCTCGACGAAGCCCGTCGCGAACGCTCTGATATAGAAAAACAACTCGAGGCTCAGCGCGAGCGCAATCGACGTGTCGAACTTGAGGAGTCAGAAGTCAAAGTTCGCCTTGAAGGGGCAACTGAGACTTTGCGTCGCGATCTCGAAGTTGAGCCACAACGAGCCATTGATACTCCGATGCCCGAGTTGCCAGAGGGCACCAACCCGTTGGCGCGGCAGCGAGAACTTGAGCGTGAACTACGACTGATGGGCCCGATCAACCCGTTGGCTCTCGAAGAATTTACCGAGTTGCAGTTGCGCAACACCTTCTTAGAAGAGCAACTCGACGACGTTAAAAACTCGCGCCGTGAATTGATGAAGGTTATAAAGCAGGTCGACCAAGAGATTCAAAGCAGCTTTGCCTCGGCATATGCAGACGTGCGAGATAACTTCACGAAATTGTTCGCGATGCTGTTTCCTGGTGGCACCGGTCGTTTGACTCTTACCAACCCTGATGACTTGCTCAATACGGGCATCGAAGTCGAGGCCAAACCAAGTGGCAAGAATGTCAAGAAACTCTCGCTACTTTCTGGTGGTGAGCGTTCGCTGACGGCGCTTGCTTATTTGTTTGCGGTGTTCAGAAGCAGGCCGTCGCCTTTTTATGTGATGGACGAAGTCGAGGCTGCGCTTGACGATGTGAACCTGCACAGGTTCTTGGCCCTTGTTCATGAGTTCAGACAAGAAGCGCAACTCTTGATCGTCAGCCATCAAAAACGAACTATGGAAGCCGGAGATTCGTTGCTTGGCGTGACGATGCAGCCCGGCGGTTCGTCGCGAGTCGTCGTGGAGCGCGTCACAGCACAGTCAGCATAAAATGTTTTATGTTTGCGCTTGAAATTTTTGCGCCATTGCTGTCTCTTGAAACCATTCCGACAGTTTTGTTGGCCCTCACCTTGCTGGTGGTGGTTTTTGGTCTCGGTGTCGTTTTAATTGCTCGACGCAAATCAGGTTCGATACCAAGCACAAACTCGGTATCAATTTTGCTCCCAAATTCGCCGACTACTTCGTCACCGATTTCACACGAACCACAGGCCGAAACCACCGAACTAACGCTGGCAAACCGGATGCGTTCGTCGTTTTCTAACGCGATCACTAGTGCCCTAACTCGCTCTTTGATAGATCAACAAACTTGGGACGACCTAGAAGAGGTGTTGTTGCGCGCAGACTTGGGCGTTGCAACGATGACAAAGGTGCTCGCACCATTGCGCGAGTTGGTCAAAGCCAAAAAGATAGTTCAACCGCGCGACTTGCAGATCGCTCTGCGTGATGCAATGTCATCACAACTTGCAGTGAGTTCGCGCGAACTTAATTTTGACGTCAGTTTGAATGCGCCAAACATCTGGCTGATCGTGGGTGTCAATGGTGTGGGCAAGACAACGACAATTGGCAAACTTGCCGCCCAGCAGGGAAAACTCGGTCGCTCTGTATTGATGGCTGCGGGCGACACGTTTCGCGCGGCTGCCGCCGATCAACTCGAGACTTGGGCCGAGCGCACAGGCGCTCAAATTGTGCGGGGCAACGAGGGTGGCGACCCGAGTTCGGTAGTTTTTGACGGCGTTGCTCGCGCAACAGCAAAGAACATCGATCTGGTGCTCGCCGACACCGCGGGTCGCTTGCAAAACAACACCAATTTGATGGAAGAGTTGACAAAAATTCGTCGCGTCGCAGACAAAGCCAGTGGCAAAGTAACTGAGGTTTTGCTCGTGATCGACGCAACAACCGGGCAAAACGGCCTCTCACAAGCAAGGCAATTTGCTCAAGCAACCCAGGTAACGGGGGTTGTGTTGACGAAGCTTGACGGTTCGGCCAAGGGCGGCATCGTCTTTGCAATAGAAACCGAGTTGCAGATACCGGTCAAGCTTGTCGGTCTCGGCGAAAGCATCGACGATCTGGTTGCGTTCAATCCTCGTGAGTTTGTCGACGCACTATTTGATTAGAAATTGCGCATAAGCAATCACAGATAACCTGACCGTTGATGTTTGAAACGCTCTCAGATCGTCTTGGCGGTGTGCTCAAGGGTCTTCGAAATCGTGGTCGACTGACCGAGGGCGACGTGGCCGAGGTTTTGGCCGAGGTACGCACTGCGTTGCTCGAAGCCGATGTCAATGTCGGGGTAGTGCGAGATGTGATCGAGTCGATTCGCGCAAATGCAGTCGGCGCAACCGCGTCGACGGCATTGAACCCCGGTCAACAAGTAATAAAAATAGTCAACGACGAACTCGTTGCGATGTTGGGTGGCCAAACTCTCAAAATCACATATGCCACGCATCCACCGACAGTTGTGTTGATGGCAGGTTTGCAGGGTTCGGGCAAGACGACAAATGCCGCAAAACTCGCAAGTTGGTTCAAATCTCAAGGTCGAAATCCGTTGCTCGTTGGTGCCGACTTGCAACGACCAGCTGCGGTCGAACAATTACGTATTTTGGGCGCGCAAATTGGTGTGGGGGTATTTTCAGAGCCTGGCGACCCGGTCAACACGGCGCGACTTGGTCTTATCGAAGCACAACGCCTCGGAAAAGACGTGTTGATCGTCGACACTGCTGGTCGACTGGCAATTGATGCTGAAATGATGCGTCAAGTCAAAGAGATTTCGCAGGCGGTGCAACCCAAGTTCACATTTTTGGTGATCGACGCAATGACGGGCCAAGATGCAGTGACGGTTGCAAAAACGTTTGATGAAACTTTGTCGATAGACGGAGTAATTTTGTCGAAACTTGACGGCGATGCCCGAGGTGGCGCCGCACTATCGGTGAAACAAGTTTTGGGTAAGCCCATTGCATTTGCTTCCACCGGTGAAAAGCTCGATGCATTCGAACAATTTCACCCAGACCGAATGGCCAGTCGAATTTTGGGCATGGGCGACATGCTCACGCTAATCGAACAAGCCGAAAAAGTTTTCGAAAAAGAAAAGGCTGAGGCAACTGCGGCAAAAATGCTCGAAGGCGAGTTCACGCTCGAAGATTTTTTGGAGCAGTTGCAACAACTCAAAAAAATGGGATCATTGCAAGGGGTCATGGGAATGATGCCCGGAATTCCAAAAGAAATGAAGAATGCCGATATTCCTGATGCCCAGGTGAAGCGCACCGAGGCAATTATTTATTCGATGACCCCACAAGAGCGGGCGAGACCCGAATTAATCGACGGTTCGCGTCGCATTCGAATCTCGAAAGGCTCGGGCACAACCGTTGCTGATGTCAATCGGCTGGTGAAACAATTCAGCGAAATGAAGAAAATGATGAAGCAGATGGGTGGTAAGGGCATGCTTGGCGGCAAGCGTGGCAAGGGTCCCAAGAGCGCCGACATACCCGACGACTTGGCTGCGGCGTTGGGCTCACGGCTGGGGCCACGATAGCCTTCATGATCGGTTCAAATGAGCCATTTCGCTTAAAGATCGGATATCCATGTCAGTAAAACTGCGTCTCTCTCGCGTCGGTAAGACCAAGAGACCCCACTATCGAATCGTTGCTGCCGACACACGCTCTGCGCGCGATACGAATTTTCTCGAGATTCTTGGCACCTATCAGCCACAGCAAGAGCCATCGGCGCTCAAGGTCGACAGCGCACGAGTGATTTCATGGTTGCAAAAAGGTGCATTGCCGACCGAGCGAGTTCGCAAGTTGCTCGAAGTGGCCGGCACATGGGCAGAGTTTCAGGCGACCAAGAAGCCTGCCAAATAATGTCAAACTCACAGTCAGCCGACACGGCTCTAGTGCCGACTGCTTCATCGGTGTTGATGCACATCGTCAAATCAATCGTTGACACACCAGATGCGGTAAAGGTTGAAACAGTCGAAGACGAGGGCAAGATCATTCTCGAAGTTCGAGTCGCCGACGGAGACCTCGGGCGAGTCATCGGACGTCGTGGTCGCACAGCCCAGAGCATTCGCGCAGTGGTTCGTGCCGCCGCGTCGCGCGATAACGCCGAAGTCGATGTCGACTTTCTCGACGACTGAACCCGAGAAACCAGAGGGTTTGCTGCATGTTGGTCGCGTAACGCGACCTCACGGAGTCAAAGGCGACGTTCACGTCTCGTTTTTTACCGACCGTCCAGAGCGCACCTGTGAGGGTGCAAAACTCTTCATTCAAAATGAATGGATGACGGTAACGAGCGCACGCGGCCAATTGGCTTCTGGCAGGTCTAACCTCGGCCAGCAGAAAACCTGGTTAATGCATTTTTCTGGCATCGACGATCGCAACTCAGCCCAACGACTGAGCAAGTCTGATGTCTATGGTGAGCCCATTGAAGATGCGAGCGTGATGTGGGTGCACGAACTCATAGGTGCCGAGGTCGAAGATTTGAAAGGTTTCAAGTACGGCAAATGCATATCTGTTGTCGATAACCCGGCGCACGCCCTGCTTGAACTCGAGTCTGGCGCGTTGGTGCCGATAGTTTTTGTCGTCAGGCGCACCAAAGAGCGCATAACGATAAACCCGCCTGACGGACTCTTCGACCTGGACGAAGGTGACCAGTGAGCACAAAATCGACGTTTCGAATCGACGTGTTTTCGATTTTTCCGCAACTTGTCGATGGGTATTGCAGCGAAAGTTTGTTGGGCCGTGCGCGCCAAGAGTCGATCGTCGATTTGCGTTGTCACGACCTGCGCGATTTCGGCGACGAATCTCGTCGCGTAGACGACACTCTTTATGGCGGAGGGGCGGGCATGCTGTTTAGGCCCGAGCCGATTTTTGCGGCAGTCGAGGCAGTCAAGCCACAACGCCCTTTGTTTTTGATGTCGCCAGGTGGCCGCAGATTTGACCAGGGCCTTGCCGAACAACTCAGCAAATCGGCTGGTTTCAGTTTGTTGTGCGGTCGCTATGAAGGCGTGGATCATCGCGTAGTTGAAAATTTGATCGACGGGGAGATTTCAATTGGCGACGTTGTGCTTAGCGGAGGAGAGATCGCAGCTTGTTTGATCATTGAGGCAACCACACGCCTGTTGCCGGGAGCCATGGGAAACGACGAGTCCCCGGTTTCTGAGAGTTTCGGTGTTTCTCGAATGCTTGAAGAACCGCACTACACGCGACCAGCCGAGTTTCGTGGTTGGCAGGTGCCAGAGGTTTTGCGCAATGGCGACCATGCCAAAATCGAGCGTTGGCGCAGGGCCCAAGCGCTGCATCGCACCGTGAAGTTTCGCCCCGACCTCATAGAACGCCGTGGGGGCTTGAGCAGTGTCGAAAAGAGACTGTTGGAAGAGTTCCCTAGTGTGCCGTATCCTGAAAGACCGCTATGAAACCCACAGACATCGTTGACAAATCAATCTTGCGCACAGACATTCCAAAGGTTGGGCCTGGCGATGAGGTAAAGGTGCACGTTCGTGTTGTTGAAAGCGGCAAAGAGCGCGTGCAGATTTTTCAGGGCAACGTCATTTCGGTTTATGGTTCTGGTGTCGCCGAAAGTTATACGGTGCGAAAATTGAGCTACGGCGTGGGGGTGGAGCGCACCTTTCCAATGCACAGTCCGTCTGTTGCCAAACTTGAGGTCGTCAAGCGTGGAGACGTGCGTCGTGCGAAGCTCAATTATTTGCGAGAGCGAACCGGCAAATCGGCAAAAGTTCGCGAACTTCGCGAAGACCAATAATTTTTGCATTTAATTGCCAGTCGAGTTAGTCGGCACCCACATTGAACACCGATGATCTCGAGCAGTTCGAGGCAGAACGTGAATTGCAATTAGCCCAAGAATATTCCGATGTCGTAAAACTGTTTAAGTTTGCAGTCGAGACAGATCGCCGTTTTTATTTGGCCAATAATGTCGATGTCAAGGTCGTGGCCGAGGGCGTGCGACCGCTGCTTGAGGTGACGCTGAGCGACGCATGGGTGTGGGATCTCTACCGCAAGAGCCGGTTCGTGCCGAGAGTTCGGGTGATGAGTTTCAAAGACCTGAACATCGAAGAATTGCCACCTCAAGACGCGTAAAGAGCGATTCTCCCACAACTCGCGAGCGCGCGACTATGCGCATGGCGCGGGCCAGGTGGGCAGAAGATCTAGTTGCAAACCTTTACAGGCGTGAGGGTTGTGAAATAATCGCGCGAAACTGGCATTGTCGTCAAGGCGAACTTGACATCGTGGCGGTTTTACAATCCGATATGGCCAAAACGCTTGTTGTCGTTGAGGTGCGTTCGCGGGCGAACAATTATTTTGGTACGCCACTCGAGTCGATAACAATTTCGAAGCAAAAAAAATTACGTTTAGCGACCAAGCAATTTATGCAAATTCAAAAAATTTCGTCAGTTGGCGTCAGATTTGATGTTGCATCGGTTCTCGGGACAAAAATCGAGATATTGCGCAACGCGTTCTAATTTTTTGATCGGCGATCCCAGCAGGCGTAGTGCCAGTGGCGTCTCAGATCGGGGGCTTGTGTCGGAACGCAAACAAAGTGACCCACGGCTTTGGCTATTTCTTGGTTGCAACCCGGGCAGACGTAACTTTTGAGTGCTTCATATGGCTGCACGCGACGCACTTCGACGTCGCCGTATAAACCGTCCCAAATCGATTTTGACATTTGGTCAACCGACAAGTGCCCAAATTACTAGTGCGACTATTGCGATCATCGCACTAGCGACGATCAGATAGTCGATTGGGCGGGTGGCGCGTTTGCGGGTCGGATCGAATCCCATATGGCAAGTATCGTCTAAGAAGTGGATGATCTGCAGGTTTTTCGTGAAAATTCAATCGTGACCGTCACGGTTAACCAGCCTGCAAAGAAAAATGCAGTGAATGCGGCGATGTGGGACGGCTTGACCACGATTTTTCGTGAGATTGCCTCTCGTGCAGATGACCGCGTCGTGATAGTCACTGGTGCGGGCCAAGATTTTTGTTCAGGTGCAGACTTGAGCGGTCGAGGTGAACGAGGTCAACACCAGTCGCACCACTTGGCGGCAATGCGTCGTGTAAACGATGCGTGTATCGCACTGCAGCGATTGCCTCAACCCACGATCGCCAAAGTTCGCGGTGTAGCCGTTGGTGCAGGTTGCAATTTGGCGTTGGGTTGTGACTTGGTCGTGACGTCTGAGACGGCGAGGTTCTCAGAAATTTTTGCGCGCCGCGGGTTGTCGCTCGATTTTGGTGGGTCTTGGTTCTTGCCACGTCGTGTTGGCATGCATCGCGCCAAAGAACTTGCATTGTTGGCCGAAATTATCGGCGCCAAAGATGCCCTCGAGATGGGTCTCATAAATCGAGTGCTGCCCGACGGTGAACTTGACGCATTTGTCGAGAACTGGGCGCGCAAACTCGCCGCAGGGCCACCTATCGCCTTGGCTCAGACCAAGCGACTGTTGAATAATTCGCTTAATGTCACTCTTGAAGAAGCTTTAGATGACGAGGCGGCCGCCCAGACCATAAATTTCGCAACTAGCGACACGGCAGAAGCGATGCGAGCATTCCTCGAAAAACGGGAGCCAAAATTTACAGGAAGATAATCGTGTCACTCGCCGTAATGCTGACGGCATCTTTTGGCGCTGGGGTGACTGGCGTCGGTGCTGAAGTTTCATTGACAACCACACCGCCTGTTGACGACTCGATACCAGATGAGCAGGGTGGCGGTGGCGGCTTTGTCGACGATTCTTTGCCACTGGTAGACCCGGCAACGCAAACTACTTTGCCAAGCGGGTGCGTCGCCCCGCGCACAGCCACGGTCATCTTTCTTGGCGAGTTAGTTTCGACCGACGACTTGTTGGCTACATATCGTGTTGTTCAAGTCAGGGGTGGGTCGCTTGGGGCCTATGTCAACTCGGGTTTGGTTGCAGTGCGATATTCAGACCGTGAAACGCGATTTTTGCAACCTGGTCAAACATATTTGGTGGGTGCAGGTGCCAGTGAACTGTTCACGACACTTGAGTCAAAAGTGCGAGCAACTAAAGAATTGTTTGGGGGCGATGCAGTTGTCGGGGTTGATGAATCAGACGTGCCGTGCCCAAAAATTGAAGACTCGCTGATCACTCTCAAGCCAAACGGTGAATTCATAAACTCCGGGGTGTTTTCTCTGCTAGCCAAAGAGCCTCTCAAAATTTTGCAAGTTTTGGTATTGCCGACATTTTTCGTGCTCGCGTTTTTGATCGGGCTGGTAATTTTCAAGCGCCTGGTTCAAGCCGCCCGTCGCTCAGCGCGCTGAGTTTTCGTCGAACGACTAATTAGTGGCGAACGCCGCAGTTGCGGCCGAGCGAATTTCTGACACGGCATTGGTCAAACCTTTTGGGTCTCGAAACAGTGCGCTGCCAGCAATCAAGACATTGGCCCCGGATTTCGCAGCACCTGAAACGGTTTGTGCGCTGATGCCCCCGTCGACCTCGAGGTTGACTTTGTCATCAAGATTGGCCGACGAGATCATCTTTCGCACCTCGGCAATCTTTGGCTCCATTTCTTGCATATATTTTTGTCCACCAAAACCTGGGCGAACCGTCATCACCAAAACCATGTCGACTAGATCGAGAACATTTGCAACCGCATTGGCCGGCGTTTCAGGGTTGAGTGCAACGGCAGCATTTGCCCCGAGCGAGTTAATCGTCTCGAGTGTCGCGCGCAAATCTTTGCAAGCTTCAACGTGCACTATTAATCGACTGCAACCCGCTTCGATATATCGACCAGCCATCACTTCTGGGGTCAGCACCATCAAGTGCGCCTCAAACTTGAGTTTCGTCAGTGACCGCGTCGATGCAATGATGTCGGGGCCAAAAGTCAAGTTGGGCACAAATTGGCCATCCATTACGTCCCACTGAATTAGGTCGACACCGGCTTGGTCGAGTTCGCAGATCGCCTCACCAAGTCGCGAAAAATCAACCGGCAACACCGACGGCGCGATTTGAATCGGTTTCATATCTCGCTTCAGCCTAGGGAACTGCCTGAAGAAGTCGTGAAACTTTTGTACTTTTCCGTAATTTTTCTTTTGCGCGAAGTTTTTGGCGTCAATTCAAAGATGAACTGGTAGGCAAAGATTTGTCCCCGAACTCTGCAGAGAGCGCGATCTATTAGAGAGAGGAACTTCAAAAATCCTGACCAACTAAATTTCCTTGTCGGTGCTTCGCGGTATAAGACTTCAAATGGCGTGCCAGTTAGCCAAACATTCGAAACGTCGTATCCGGATTCATTAGCTATTCGTATAAAACTCTTTTTTGTGAAGAATCGGAGGTGAGTCTGATCAAGAATTCCCCGAGCGTCATAGTCAAATTTTCCTAGCAAAATCCTGAAGCGCGGATACCAGTGACCAAAATTTGGAATGCTAGTAATTAACCTGCCACTTGTAGTCAGTAGGTTCAGTGATTCGTGGAGCAACTTATCGGGCGCACGAAGGTGTTCGAGCACGTCTGCACAGATTATCAAATCAAATTTTTCAATCAATTGGGTTGGCAGGCCCGTCTCTAAATCGTGCTGAATAATTTTCACATCAGAAACTTCTCGATTTGGGAGATGAACATCTATCGCCGTCACTTTGTGGCCTGCAGCTGCTGCAAACTCAGACAACTCACAATTCGCACAGCCAACGTCAAGTAGGCATCCAGGTTCAGTATCTGATATCAGTTTTTGTATTTTTCCGTGCGATGAATGTTGATCGTGCTTGAAGCGATATTCAGGGGTTGCAACTCTTGAAGCAAAAAATCCCATTGCATTTAGACGGTGCTTGATGACCGCCGTCGATACTTGCCAGGCATATTTGATGCCTTGTACGTGGCTGATCTCATCTCCGTAGTAGGTGGGTATTGGGATTTCAAGAATCTTTCTGCCTGCAGAATTGAGTTGAAGAATTATCTGAGTATCAAAGTTGAAGCCATCTGCATTTTCGTAAAAATTGATCGAATTCAAGCTTCTAACCGAATAAGAGCGATATCCGCAGTGCCACTCTGAGAAGTGAGTTCCAATAACGAAGTTTTGCCATTTCGTCAAAATTTTGTTACCTACAAATTTGTATAAGGGCATTCCACCATTGCGGGCAGCGCCACGAGTCATCATTCGTGAACCAAGAACAACATCAGCTGTTCCGTTCTGAATTGGCCTGATGAATTCTTCGATCATTTCTGGGGCATATTGGCCGTCACCATGAAGCAGAACTACGGCGTCAAAATTGTTTCGAATTGCCCATTCATATCCAAATTTTTGGTTTCCGCCATAACCAAGGTTGAACTCGTGGCGGATAATCTCGATGTCGCCCCTTTGATGATCGCGGGCGAAACTTTTGCCGACCTCATAGGTATTGTCTGAGCTCGCATCATCGCATACAAGTATCTTGAGAGAGATACCTGAAAATTGTTTCGGAATTCGCTTCAATACATCATCAAGTTTTGATTCAGCGTTAAATGCGACAACTAAGACTGCAACGTTGAACATACGCTTAATCGTTTACGGTGAGCACGCGGAGATCTCGAGAGTTAGGCCCAAATCTCTGGTGAGAATCGCACTTAAATAAGTTTTGTTGGACTTTAATTTAATTTCGAGATCTCCCTCGCCAGACGAACAATCTACTTTTCCTGTTATTGACTGTGCCTTTACGTCAGAAATTGCCAATCGGGCTGTAAGTTCAGGATCTCGGTATGTCGAAAATCGACTGTTAAATATTTTTGTCTCATCTACAAAAATTATTCTGCTATTTGGTTTGATTTCCCCGGCTTCGCCGGCTTTGGCAATTAATTCAGTCAATTTTTCCTTCTTCAATGAGTCCATGTAGATTTGGGATCCGCAAAAAATGTTGAAAGCGACAAATGCAGCCAGGAGAATTGTTCTAAGGTGTCTTTTCAGGCTGATTGGGGTGATCTCAAGTGCCCCAACAACGATGATTGCTGCCCCAAGAGGTGTCAACATGATATGTCTCCCGCCCCAGTCACTTCGAATTGCAAAAATACTTGCGTAATCCGGAAAACATCCATTTGCAAAATAGGGGAATAACCCCCAAACAAATAGAAGCCACCCAGCAAGCACTGTCTGCAAACCTTGAATTTTCGAGACTTTTCGCCTCATGAAAACCCAAAGAGTCCCAATTATGAGGATGCCAAATGCGAGCAGAGGCAAGGATTTTAATGCTCCATCAATTGTGAAGCGATGGTATCCCTCCCACTCTGGCGTCGGGTACCAAAATTTTGCTCTCAACGCATAGTAAGCAAACGGAAGCGCAAGAAGAGCAACTATCTTCAACATCAAGATGCGATCGCGAAGAACTAAAGCCGTTTTCGTAAAATGGAGTTTGACAAAATGTGCAACTGGTAGAATATAAAAAAACAAAAGAGAGTGAGTCATGAAACTCCAAAAGAAAAAT
>CAYOVI010000001.1:8915-47684 GCA_964407365.1 uncultured Ferrithrix sp. | reverse complement strand
AACCAGTTGTTCGCAAGCGCAAGCGTGAGCGACGCAATGTCTCGTCGGGCATTGTCCACATCAAGAGCACTTTCAACAACACGATCGTCTCGGTGACCGATACCGAGGGCAACGTCATTTCCTGGGCGTCTTCTGGTGGCGTCGGCTTTAGCGGCTCGCGAAAGTCGACCCCGTTCGCAGCCCAGATGGCTGCCGAAAAAGCAGGGCGTGCAGCAATGGAATTGGGTCTTCGTCGTGCAGAAGTTCACGTGAAGGGCCCAGGTTCGGGTCGTGACACCGCTTTGCGACAGATTCAAAATCTTGGCATCGAAGTTTCAGGCATCAAAGATCTCTCGCCGGTGCCTCACAACGGTTGTCGTCAACCAAAACGAAAGCGACCATAGGCCATGGCACGATATACAGGTCCTAAAGTTCGAATTTCGCGTCGTCTTGGCATCAATGTTTTTGAAAACACCAAGGGTTCAAAAGCACTTGAGCGTCGTCCGTTTCCCCCGGGCCATCACGGCCGTTCAAGGCGCAAGGGTGCGGGCAGTGAATATCTGGCGCAGATGCAAGAAAAGCAGAAGGCAAAATTTATTTATGGTCTTCTTGAGCGTCAATTCCGCAATATTTACAAGCGTTCGGTGCGCTTGAGTGGCCCCACAGGTGAGAACCTTCTGCGCCTTTTGGAACTGCGCTTGGACAACGTCGTTTATCGCGCAGGTTGGGCGGCTTCACGTCCTCAGGCACGCCAATTTGTCAGCCACGGTTTGATCAAAGTCGACGGCAAGCGCGTGGACATTCCGTCATATACGTTGCAAAAAGGCGAAGTCGTGACGCTGTCGCCAAAAGCAAGCAACATGATCGTGATTCAACACAACATAGACACACTCGACCGCAAGGTTGCGGCGTGGTTAGATGTCGCCGAGGCAGGCAAGCAAGTAACCGTTCGAGAGTTGCCGGTTCGCGAGCAAATCGACGTGCCAGTGCGTGAACAACTAATTGTTGAGCTCTATTCGAAGTAAACCCAAACAAAACCCCAAGAGGAGAAATCATGCTTGTAATCCAGCGACCGACAGTTGAGCCGATTGGTTCACCAGAGAACAACCGCCAGAAGTTTTCGGTTGGTCCACTTGAGCCAGGTCTCGGTCACACGATCGGCAATTCGTTGCGCCGAATGTTGCTTTCGTCGATTCCGGGCGCGGCAATCACCTCCGTCAAGTTCGAATCGGCCTTGCATGAATTCGACACCATCGAGGGCGTAACACAAGATGTCACCGAGATCATTCTCAACCTGAAAGACATCGTTTTGCAGTCGACTTCAGATGACCCGATTGTCCTGAGTGTCGATGTCAAGGGCCCGACTGAATTTACGGCCGGCGACATTCAGTGCCCGCCTGAGGTCGAAATTCTCAACAAGTCGCAGAAAATAGCCACGCTTTCG
Organism: uncultured Ferrithrix sp.; assembly: GCA_964407365.1. Classification (GTDB taxonomy): domain Bacteria; phylum Actinomycetota; class Acidimicrobiia; order Acidimicrobiales; family Ilumatobacteraceae; genus BACL27. The sequence continues at coordinate 46,261 of CAYOVI010000001.1, read as the reverse complement.
GCCAAAGGCAAACTTGTGTTTGAAATGACAGTCGAGCGTGGCAAGGGCTATATCTCTTCTGATCGTGACGGTTCGCGAAAGACGATTGGCATCATTCCGATTGATGCAATTTTCTCGCCGGTGCGCCGCGTGACATTTGAAGTCGTGCCGACCCGTGTCGAACAATCAACCAACTACGACAATTTGATCATCGACATCGAAACCGATGGCTCGATCACCCCGATCGATTCGCTCGCATCTGCCGGTGCGACTCTGCGCTCACTGGTTGACCTTGTGGCAAATCTGACAGCTGAGCCAGTTGCTCTTGAGTTGGGCGAAGTTTCGGGTTATTCGACCGGCAACGGCGATTTGGACTTGCCGATCGAAGATCTAGATCTTTCAGAGCGTCCGCGCAACTGTTTGAAGCGCGGTCAAGTCAACACAATCGGTGAATTGTTGACTCGCTCTGAAGAAGATTTGATGAACATCACCAATTTTGGCCAGAAGAGTCTGGACGAGATCAAGCAAAAGCTTGATGAGCGCGGACTTTCGCTGCGATCTTGAGCGACTGAGTTGAACGAAGTTAGATAAGGGAGACGATTCGATATGCCAGGAAGACCACGTCGAGCACCAAGTTTTGGTGGCGGTTCGTCACACGAAAAGTTGATGATGGCCAACCTTGCGTCGTCGCTATTTGCCGCCGAGGGAATAATCACGACCGAGTCAAAAGCCAAGGCCCTGAAGCCGATAGCAGAGAAGTTGATCACCAAGGCCAAGAAAGCCCAAGGCACGAGCCCGATGCGTGTGCATCGCATTCGCCAAATTCAGAGCTACTTGCGCGACAAAGAAATGACGAACAAGCTGGTCAACGTGGTGGCACCAAGATATTTGGAGCGAAATGGTGGATACCTGCGAATCATGAAGCTTGGCCCGCGTCATGGCGACAACGCCCCAATGGCTCGCATCGAACTGATCTAGCTAAAAGTCAAACCGATGCGTCGCGTGCGCTTGGTTGTTGCCTATAACGGTGGACCGTTTCATGGTTTTGCGGTAAATCCCAAGGTTGCGACTATCGCTGGCGTTCTCGGCGACGCACTGCAGCAGATTTTTCAGACACAAGTGCCTTTGGTTTCGGCTGGTCGAACCGATGCCGGTGTGCATGCGACTGCCCAAGTAATTAGTTGCGACATAGCCCCCGACTGTGACTTGGCGGTCTTGCGCAGACAACTCAATTCGCTTTGTGGGCCAGAGATCATCGTCAAAGATATTTCTTGGGCCCCGAGCGACTTTCACGCGAGATTCTCGGCAATTTGGCGTCACTATCAGTATTTCGTCTACAACGCCGATTTTCCCGACCCATTCAAAGTCGATTCTTCATGGCATGTGATTTCTCCGCTCAATTTGCATGCGATGCAGTTGGCCTGTGACCCGATCATCGGTACGCATGATTTTTCTGCTTTTTGTCGCCGACCAAAACCCGACATCGAGCCAGATCTTGAAGGACCAGAAAGCACGGACGCATCCGGTGAAATTATGCGCGAGAAGTCTCTGCGCCGATTCGTGATGCAGGCGAGTTGGCGACAAGCAGGTGAATCGATGTTGCGATTTGACATTCGGGCAAACGCGTTTTGTCATCAGATGGTGCGTTCATTGGTTGGAACATTCGTCGAAATCGGTGCGCGAAAACGACCAAGTAGCGACATGATGGCCCTAATTCGTTCGGGTGACCGGGCTGAAGCATCGCAACTTGCACCACCCCAGGGATTATTTTTGACCGAAGTCGGGTATCCGAGCGACGTTTTAGATTCGTTTTCGAAAAACTAAAACGCAAGATTTGCGAAAAGTTATGAGAATCGCTTTTGCTTCGACACCAGTAGGGGCACTTGGTTCGGGCAATGGCGGTGGGGTCGAGTTGACCCTTCAGAGCTTGGCGAACGGTTTGTCAAAATTGGGTCACTCGATCGAGGTGTTTGCACCCAGTGGCTCTGTGATGGAGACCTCAAACCAGTTAGGCACGGTCTTGCACCAAGTCGACGGCACTTTGCAACAACCTGCCCAAGACGCGATTCGTTCAAATTTGATCGTCGAGCCTGAAGGGTCGGTTTTGAAAAATATGTGGGCAAAAATTCGCGCAGAGCAAGCGAAATTTGACGTGGTGCTTAATTTCGCATATGACGCGTTACCGCTGCGATTGACTGGCCAACTCGACACGGCAATTGCTCATTTGATTTCGATGGCATCTCTTACCGACGCAATGGATCAAGTGATTGTTGAAACTTCGCTGAAAATGCCTGGATCGATTGCGATGCACAGCAATGCCCAGGCGGCGACTTTTATCGGTCTTGCCGATTCGGTGCGAATAGTTGGAGGCGGAATTGAAACCGAAGAATATATTTTCAACGGGGAACCGAATGGTCCACTTGGATTTGTCGGCAGAATTTCTTCAGAAAAGGGTTTTGAAGACGCCGTCATGGTGGCAGAGCGCACGCAAGTGCCACTGTCTGTTTGGGGGTTGATGCAAGACAAAGAATGCTTTAGTCAAGCCCTCGCCAAACACCCAAAGGCGATCGTCAACTACAAGGGCTTTGTGGCCAACGCTGAGTTGGGCAAGGTGCTTGGTCAATGTCGCGCACTTTTGGTGACATCAAAGTGGGTCGAGGCTTTCGGCAATGTTGTGATCGAAGCATTGGCTTGTGGAACGCCCGTTATCGCATATCGGCGTGGTGGGCCAGCAGAAATTGTCAACGATGGGCAAACTGGTTTTGTGGTTGCCGCCGACGACGTCGAGCAGATGAGCGACGCGGTGAGAAGAGTCGGTGAAATTGATCGCGCCAAATGTCGACAGTCGGCTGAGACGTACTTTTCAGCAGGGGCATTTTGTCAAAGGGTTGAAAAATGGCTTTTGGACTGCATTACGTCAGACGGGTAATCGCTCATATTTATAAGGGTCGCATTGTGATTCGGGGGTGTGTGGCCCTATCCTTAATAGGCCGCGAAAACAGGTGAGTCTTGAATCGTGGTCTAGGCAAATTTTTTAAGGAAATTTATGCGTACGTACTCAGCAAAAACTAACGAGGTGCAGCGAGCCTGGCACATCATCGATGCAGAAGGTTTGGTGCTGGGTCGGCTGTGCACCGAGGTCGCCACATTGTTGCGCGGCAAACACAAGCCGATGTACACCCCGAGCATGGACACAGGCGATCACGTAGTGATCATCAACGCCTCAAAAATTGTTCTTACTTCGGGCAAGGCCGACCGCGAGATTGTTTATGACTATTCGGGTTATCCGGGCGGTCTGAAGTCTGAGACTTATCAACACTTGCTTGATCGCAAACCTGGTGATGCAATTCGTCGTTCGATTCGCGGCATGTTGCCAAAAGGTTCTCTAGGTCGACAAATGATCAAAAAGTTGCAGGTTTACCCAGGCCCAGAGCACCCACATGCGGCGCAATCACCAAAAGTGCTCGAGCTTCCACACGCCAAAGCTCGTTAACCCGAAGAAAAAAGGAAACAACCCGTGGGAACAAAGCCATTGACACAAACAACCGGTCGGCGCAAGAACGCAGTGTGTCGTGCTCGTCTGCGACCTGGTACTGGCGTGGTCAAAATCAATGACCGCGCCTTTGATGAATATTTTCCATCTGAAGTGCAACGCAATTCGTCAACCGAGGCGTTGCGCGTAACGAATACCGAAAAAAGCTATGACGTCGAAGCCGATATTTTTGGTGGTGGCATTGCCGGACAGTCCGGTGCGTTGCGTATGGCGATTGCCAGGGCGCTCGTAGAACTCGACCCTTCGCAACGTGTCGCTTTGAAGAAAGCTGGCCTGTTGACCCGAGACTCGCGACGTAAAGAGAGCAAGAAGTACGGTCTCAAGAAGGCGCGCAAAGCGCCGCAATACACGAAGCGATAAATCTTCGTTGCTACGCATGGCTTTTGCTGTGCTAAAAGTAAATTTTAAATTTGCGTTGAACACTGTTTGTTTGGACAAGGCATTGGTGATCAAATGTTGAAATTTGGCACTGATGGGGTGCGTGGAGAATTCGGCAAAGATTTGACCGAGAGTTATGCCCTTGAACTTGCCCAAGTTGCGTCTCGGGTATTGAGGTGCAAAAGGGTCGTCATTGGTCGTGACACCAGAGAATCGGGGGCGTTGCTCGAAGCGGCAATGGCCAAGGGACTGAATGCAGTTGGGGTTGAAGTTGTGTTGGTTGGCGTAGCTCCTACGCCTGCGGTTGCATTTCTGGCGCGTAGCCACGGGTCTGTTGCGATTGCGATCACGGCTTCTCACAACCTTTATCAGGACAACGGCATAAAAATTTTTGGTGACGGGGGTCGAAAGCTGACTGACCAAGAGCAACAGCAAATTGAGCACGGCATGTCTGCACTCGAGATTGAATCTAAAAGCGGTGTTTTGACTGGGACGTCATATCGACCAGAGTTGCTAGAAGAGTATTGCGCGGCTCTTGTTCGTTTAGTGCCAGAGCGAGCACTGCAAAATTTGCACGTCGCACTCGACTGTGCCAACGGTGCTTTCAGCAGCGTGGCACCAGAAGTGTTTTCAAGACTTGGCGCCACTGTCACGACGATCAACGCGACGCCAAATGGCAGAAACATAAATTTCGAATGCGGGGCGACGCACCCCGAATCATTGCGTACAGTCGTCAAGAGCGTTGGTGCACAGTTGGGCATTGCCTTTGATGGCGACGGGGACAGGCTCATTGCCGTAGACGAAAAAGGCGACATCGTCGACGGCGACCACTTGTTGGCAATTAGTGCGCAAAACATGAAGCGTCGGGGCACTTTGCGTGGCAACAAAGTAGTCGTGACCGTGATGACCAATTTGGGTTTTCATCACGCGATGAACCGGGCCGACATCGAGGTGTTGACAACACCTGTGGGCGACAGGGCGGTCTTGGAGGCCCTAGAAGAAAATTCTCTGTCACTGGGTGGTGAACAGAGTGGACACATCATCTATCGTGACTTGGCCACGACCGGGGACGGTCTTCTTGGGGCATTGAAACTCGGCGAGTTGCTCGGCGAGTCAAAGAAATCTCTCAGTGAAATTGCTCGCGAGTCGATGACTAGTTTGCCCCAGGTTTTGATCAACCTTCGCCTCAAACAGCGAGTCAGTGGAGTCGATCGCATGTTTGAAAACGAGATTGCAACAGCGGAAAAAACCTTAGGTGAATCTGGTCGAGTTTTGGTGCGTGCAAGTGGAACCGAACCGGTGGTCAGAGTCATGGTCGAAGCCCCGACAAATGAAATCGCAAATAGCGTCGCAACATCGTTGGCCGAAGCGATAACGGCGCGACTCGGCTGACAAAGACCCGAAAGTAGACTTAAATCCATGTGCGGAATTATCTGCGTTGTGAGTCGTAAAACCCGAAGAGCGACACCATCGGCCAAAGAAATCTTGACCCTGTTGGACACAGGGCTTGAAGCCGGCGCCAAGGGTGATATCGACCAACTTGCCCATGCAGTGGCGACAGCCGACAGGCTCTTGCGGGGTGATGCAGGTCAATTGTGCATGGCCGATAATCATCAGTTGATAGCGGCAATGACGTCACGAATCGATCAACTTGATTCGGTTGTTGATTCTTACGAGCAATCAATAGAAAAGTCGGCTGGCTTGCTCTCAGAGAAAGCAGAACACGCACTCAGCGAGATAACCCGCGCCAAAGATGCGATTTGGGAGTTGCGCAATGACCGAATTCGCACGGCAAAGCTCGTCGATGCCCTGGCCGGCCAAGGCGCCTCAGAGTCTGCACGTCGGGGATATTTCTCGATTCAACAAGCATTCTCTGGCTTAGATCGACTCGAGGTGCGCGGGCGCGACTCTGCTGGCATTCACGTTTTGGTTTCGAACCACGGCCTCAAACTGACCGACAAACAGGTGATCTCGCTTCTGGCCAGTCGCAACCAAGATGCTTTGTTTATGTCGGGCGCCGTGCGCACGACCGAAAACGCCTGGTCTTTCGTTTATAAGGCAGCCGCCGAGATCGGCGAGCTTGGCGACAACACTCGTGTGATGCGAAATGCGGTGATGGCAGATGATCTTTTGCGACTGGCGATATCGCAACCGAACGCGCAGGTGGCAGTGCTGGCCCACACCCGTTGGGCGAGTGTGGGCATCATCTCTGAGCCCAATGCACACCCGGTCAACAGCGACGAGCTTGAGGGCAAACATGATGACGCCTATTTGGTGGCAGCCTTGAACGGCGATGTCGACAACCATGCCGATCTGAGGGTGAAATATGGTTTGCGTGTTGCGGGGCCGATAACAACTGATGCAAAAGTTATTCCTGCGTTGGTCTCGAGAAAACTTGCAGAAACCCAGAATTTGACAGACGCATTTCGACAGACAGTGTCTCAATTCGAAGGTTCAGTTGCAATCGCAGTTGCAAGCGCAAATGAACCCGACAAATTGTTTTTGGCGTTGAATGGAAGTGGTCAAGGTTTGTGCATTGGTTTGGCCGAAGACAGATTCATCGTTGCAAGCGAGCCCTATGGATTGGTCGAAGAGACGCTCAATTACGTGCGAATGGATGGTGAAGCCCTTGCCGATATCGATAACCCGTCAAGTCGGGGCCAAATAGTCACGCTGTCGGGCGAAAAGGCCGGAGAAATTGAGGGTGTCGAGTTGATTTCTTATGACGGTCAAAAGATTCAACTTACATCAGACAAAGTTTTGACCGCCGAAATCACGACACGTGACATCAATCGTGGCCAACACAAACATTTTTTGGCAAAAGAAATCGCAGAGGCCCCAGAGAGTTTCAGAAAGACGCTTCGTGGCCGAATCGTTGAGCGCAACGGAATGTTGACAACCGAACTCGGCGAAAAGGTTTTGCCAAGAACTATTTGCGATCGTTTGGCGTCGGGTCAGATAACCAAGGTGCGCGTTATTGGTCAAGGCACTGCTGGGGTTGCTGGTCAGGCTTTGGCAAAATTGCTCGGCGGTCTGATTGGCGTCGATCTGAGCGTCGAGGCCATGTTGGCTAGTGAACTCTCGGGTTTTGCTTTGCAACTTGACATGAGCGACACCATTGTCGTCGCTGTTAGCCAGAGCGGCACAACGACCGATACGAATCGAACGGTCGACTTGGCAAGAGCCAGGGGCGCTGGCATTTTGGCGATCGTAAATCGCCGTGGAAGTGAATTGTCGGCAAAAGCAGATGGTGTGATGTACACATCAGATGGCCGTGACGTTGAGATGAGCGTTGCAAGCACAAAGGCGTTTTACGCCCAGGTTGCCGCCGGCGCCCTTTATGCATGTGCGATCTCGCAGGCGCTCGGCAAGTCATCAGATCGCGCCCGTCATGAAATCTTGTCGGGCTTGCGCAATATTCCACAGGCACTTGTTGAAGTTTTGGCGACGCGGCCAGCGATTGCCGCAGCTGCCAAACAGTTTGCGTCTTCGCGACGATATTGGACTGTCGTGGGTAACGGCATGAACTTGATTGCAGCACAAGAGGTGCGAATCAAATTGTCGGAGCTTTGTTATAAGTCGATTTCAAGTGATTCGACCGAAGACAAGAAACATATCGACCTTTCTTGTGAGCCTTTGGTGTTTGTCTGTGCCACGGGGTTGCTCGAGGGCAACGCGTCGGATGTTGCCAAAGAGATCGCAATTTACCGGGCTCATAAGGCCTTGCCTATCGTCGTGGCGACTGCCGGCCAGACGCGGTTCGATGCGGCTGCTGCCGTGCTGTTAGTGCCAAATGTCGAAACCCATCTCGCCTTTATTTTGAGCGTGATGGTCGGTCATCTTTTCGGCTATGAGGCAGCTTTGGCTATTGATGCACTTGCCAGACCTTTGCGAGAAGCCCGTGAAGTCGTCGAACATGCAGTCGAGCGTGGCGGTGATGCGAACAAGTTGTTGGAAAAGATTCGCACCGAATTAGGTGCGCCGGCGACGCGGTTCACCGATGCATTGGCAACAGGCAACTATGACGGAAATTTAGAAGCGAGCACCGCTGTGCGCATCGTGACGATGTTGCGCGACACTTTGGCCACCGACCCGGTTCAGTCTTATCAACGCAGTTCGGGCAAGATCGCCTCACCCGAGTTGTTGCTTGACGATTTGACCAGTGCATTGACTCGGGGCGTTGACGAATTGACTCGGCCGGTAGATGCGATCAAGCATCAGGCAAAGACCGTGACCGTGGGTATTTCGCGAAGCGACGAGGGGTTGTTCGATCGCAAACTCGTCAAGTCTTTGCTTGAAGCCGGCGTGGCACGCGAGAGGCTGTCATACAGGGTGCTGAAGATCGTCGCAGATCTCGATGCGGCTGTCAGTGCAGTGAGTGGTTTCACTCGATATCAAATTGAAGGTGACATTTCTGCAGGTTCTGCGACGATTGCAATCGTCGATCGTGGTGGCATGTCAAAAAATTTGACTTCTCGAGTTGATCGAAATCCTCAACTCGTTGGCACCAAACGCAGAGTTGCAAGCGACCAAGAAGTTCTCGTGGCACGTGGTCGCAGCGACAACCGCACCGTGATCATGGTGCCAGAGACAAAGGGCGGCCAGACAACAGGCATCACTTTGTTGCATGTGATGTTTCACGATCGTTTGCCTGCACCAGTGATGCGCGCGGTGCTTCTGGGATATGACCGCCGCTATGACCGCCTCGTCGACTGGGTGACTGAAACAGAGGGTTCGTTTCGCGAAGATCGTCTGGCCGAAGTTGCCGTGGCCGATCTATTGATTTTGCCGATCAGCGACATGGCCGACCATTGGCGTTCGAAGAGATAATTGCGATGATCGGTCTTGGCATTGATGCAGTGGATGTTCGGAGATTTCGTGAGGCTCTAGACCGAACCCCGAACTTGCGCACGCGAGTTTTTACGCTTGCCGAACTTGAATCACTGTCGGGTCGATCAGATCTTGATCAAAGTCTGGCCGTGCGGTTCGCGGCGCGTGAGGCCACGATGAAGGCCCTGGGTGTGGGGTTGGGTGCTATTGACCTGCATGACGTGTCGATTCGAAACAATCAAAATGGCGCACCAGAATTGATCGTCACTGGCCGGGCACTCGAACTTGCTCAAGCCCAAGGTGTGAAGAGTTGGTTAGTTTCTCTCTCGCACACCCAAGACACGGCGGTTGCCGTAGTCGCGAGCAACTGAGCAAAAAATCTGCGATGAGCACGCTTAATCGTTGGGCATGGGCGCAAGTCGACCTGGGTGCAATCAGGCGAAATGTCGCGACACTTGTTGAAATGGCCCGCCCGGCCGAACTTTGGGCGACCGTCAAAGCAAACGGATATGGACACGGTGCAGTCGCAATTGCAAAGACTGCGTTGGATGCCGGGGCGAAAGGTCTCTGCGTGGCGTTGGCAGATGAAGCCCACGAACTTCGCCTTGCAAAAATCGATGCACCAATTTTGATCGTCAGTGAACAACCCGAAGTCGCCTTTGAGCAGATGTTGAGTGACCGAGTCGTGGCAACTTTGTATAACGAGTCAACTATCAACAGTTATGCCGCAGTTGCGCGAAAACTGGGCGTTGTTGGCAATGTGCACCTCAAGGTCGACACAGGCATGCATCGAGTAGGTGCACCATTGTCATCGGCGATGGCGATAGTCAAACAGATCAACTCGCTCTCGAACCTCAAACTCGAGGGCGTATACACGCACTTTGCGGCCGCAGATTTACCAGACCATGACGAGACCGCAAAGCAGCAGCAGCGCTTCGACGAGTTTGTCGCCGCACTAGAGCGTGAAAACTTGCGACCAAGGTTCGTGCACACTTCGAACTCGGCGGCTTTATTGCGAGGGTTGCAAGCCAAGACTGACGTCGTTCGAGTTGGCGTCGCAATTTATGGAATCGCACCCAGCAACCAAACCGAGTCATTAGTCGGCAAATTGCAACCAGCCATGTCGTTGCACGCTCGCGTGAGTCACGTTCAGCGACTAGAGGCTGGAGAAGGTGTCTCATATGGCTTGCGAAAAAAACTGACCCGAGACGCAAACGTTGCGACTCTTCCGCTTGGCTATGCAGATGGAGTGCCGCGTCGACTGTGGAATGTTGGTGGTGAAGTTTTGCTTGCTGGCAAGCGATGTCAGATCATCGGTGTCGTCACAATGGACCAGATGATGGTGGATTGCGGAGATATGGCCATCAGACTGGGTGACGAGGCAGTGTTGCTCGGGGCCCAAGGCAATGAAATTATTACTGCGAACCAGATCGCGACACGGCTTGAGACGATTGGTTATGAGATTGTGTGTGGAATTAGTGCGCGTATCAAGCGTGTCTATATCGACAACAAAAACTAGGCGCGATGAATTTTTTTCTCGGCTCGTTGACTGATACGCAGCGATTGGCTGAGACGATCGCCAAACACGTGCGCCCGCGCGACATGATCGTTTTGTCTGGCGAAATGGGGGCGGGCAAAACGACTTTCACCCAGTATTTTGGTCGGGCCCTCGGGGTGACTGAGTTGATCACTTCACCAACTTTCAATCTCTTGCACAACTACGGCACCGGGCGAGTTGCTCTGCATCACGCAGACCTTTATCGGCTTGAGCGAACCGGCGAGCTTGCAGACTTGGGTTTGAACGATTTGCAAGACAGCGGTGGGGTTATCGCTGTTGAATGGGGTGACATCGTCGGTGACGAGTTGGGCGAGGCCCTGGTGCTGCACTTTCGATATATGCAAACAGCCGACGGACACGGGGAGAGCAACGACGTTGATCAAAGGCGAAACGTCAAGATTTCATCCCGCGGTGCCCAGTGGCAGACGAGATTGCAAAAACTGCTCGAAGATTTAGCGGTCGTTTTCGAGGTTTCGCCGCGAGGCTGATGTCCGATGATTATTTTGGCCATTGATACCTCGACAGATGCCGTGAGTGTGGCGGTCAATAACTCAAGACAACTGATGGCAAGTGCCCATGTGACTAGCGAGCGTCGTCATGCCGAGTTGTTGGCTCCGATGATTTCGAGCGTTTGTGCGCAGGCCGATGTTTGTCTCGCTGAAGTTGATGTAGTTGCCGTGGACATCGGGCCAGGGTTGTTCACCGGAATGAGAGTTGGAATTGCCTCGGCCAAGACAATCGCCCAGGTGAGAGATTTGCCGATAATCGGTGTTTCGAGTTTGGATATTTTGGCGCGCTCGGTGACCACAACAGAGCGGGTCGTGTTGTCGACAATTGATGCCAGGCGGGGCGAACTTTATTGGGCGATGTATCGCAACGACATCGGTTCGAGCATCGAAGTTAAACCACCACGGGTCGGCAATCTTGACGACTGTGTTGTTGACATCGTCGATCGAGGGCAAGAAGTTTTGATAGTGGGCAACGGGGCGTTGCGTTATCGCGACAAGTTGAACGCAATGCTCGAGACGACCGGGCTTTTCGTTGAGTGGGCAAGCGAACAACTTGCTCAGCCGAGCGCGACAGTTTTGGCCTTGATTGCGGCAGAACTGGCTTTGGTTGAGCAGTGGCAAAAGCCGACCGATTTGCAGGCCCTGTATCTGCGGGCTCCTGATGCTGAAATCAATTGGGCGACCCGGGTCAACTCATGAGCATTTTGGATCGATTTATTCGCGCAAAAAGTTTCGCACGTAGCGACGATACGGTCTGTTTTGAAGACGAGTCAGCCCAAGATTTGGTGATCGAACCAATGCGCCGAGCCCACATTCGCAAATTAATGCCAATCGAGCAACAGGTGTATCCGCGACCGTGGACCTCACAAGTTTTCGTCGAAGAACTTGAGCAAGCCCGAGTCGGCAAACGGCATTATTTGGTCGGCACGATCGGCGAAGAACTTGTTGGATACGGCGGCTTGTTATACGTCGAAAATGACGCACATGTCACGAACCTAGCCGTGCACCCGATGTGGCGCAGTCGCGGAATCGCCACCGAGTTGTTGCTCGACTTGGCCTGGGAGGCAAAGCGACGTGGTTGTCAGGCAATGACATTAGAGGTTCGCCACACAAATATTTCGGCCCAGCAGTTATATCGGCGCTTCGGTTTTGTGCCCGCTGGTGTGCGAAAAAAATATTACGAAAACCGAGACGATGCAATCGTTATGTGGTGTGCAGGGGTTCAACAACCTGAATTCGTCGAGAGATTGCGCAAGATTGAACTGAGTCGAATGTGAAACGAGAACTAAGCATCGACAGTGCGACGGTCGTGCTGGGTATTGAGACGAGTTGTGACGAGACCGCCGCGGCGATCGTCATGGGTGGCAACGATGTGCTGTCATCGGTGGTGGCATCGCAGCTAGATGTGCATGCTCGGTTTGGCGGGGTGGTACCCGAAATTGCGAGTCGAGCGCACCTTGAAGCGATAACGCCGGTAATCGATGGGGCTATTTCAAAATCTGGTCTCAGTTTTGATCGAGTCGATGCCGTCGCCGCCACTGTCGGCCCGGGCTTGATCGGGGCTTTATTGGTCGGTGTTGCAGCGGCGAAATCTTTGGCGCTCACCCTAGAAGTTCCGTTTGTTGCGGTAAATCACCTCGAGGCCCATCTTTACGCCGCCATGCTCGACGACCCGAATGTCGAATTTCCGATGCTGGTGTTGCTCGTGTCTGGGGGGCACACGATGCTGGTCGAAGTGCGAAAACCCGGTGAATACAAAATCGTTGGCCAGACTCGTGATGATGCGGCAGGAGAGGCATTTGACAAAGTTGCACGATTCTTGAATTTGGGTTATCCGGGTGGGCCGGCAATCGACGCCTTGGCTAAGACGGGTGACGGCGAGTCGATAAATTTTCCACGGGCGATGCTCGACGACGGGCTAGATGTGTCATTTAGCGGTTTGAAAACCGCGGTGATAAATTTCGTTCGAAAAAATTCCGGGGCAAAGACCGCTGACATCGTTGCTTCCTTTCAACGTGCGGTGGTCGATGTGTTGGTTGCCAAGACCATGCGTGCGGCCGAGAACCTTGGTGCTCGCACCGTGGCACTGGGTGGCGGGGTTGCCGCAAATTCGTTGTTGCGCAGTGAGACCAAACTTGCATGCGACAAGAAAGATTTTCATTTGGTGTTACCCTCGCTTGCGATGTGCACAGACAATGCGGCAATGATTGCGTCGGCGGGTTGGCATCGCCTGGGCTTGACTGGCGAGTCGCAGCTTGATATCGGTGCCCACCCAAATTTGGGACTGAACGTGGCACCATTGTGAAACAGACAGTGACCTTAAAGCCGTTGCAGCTAGGCGAGAGATCTATTTGGCCACCTGTGGTTCTTGCGCCCATGGCTGGCGTGACCAACCAGCCGTTTCGCACGCTGTGTCGCGAATTTGCCCCGGGTCTTGTCTATGTAAATGAAATGGTCATGGCGGCTGCCTTGGTTTATAAGAACCCAAAAACTGAGGCGATGATTGCGTTTGGACCCGATGAGTCTTTTCGCAGCCTGCAACTTTATGGCAGCGATCCAAAAATCATGGCCGATGCGATCACGCAACTTGGGCGACGTGACGCGGTTGATCACATCGACTTGAATTTTGGTTGTCCAGCACCGAAAGTGACTCGTCGTGGCGGAGGTGCGGCGGTGCCGCTGAAGAAGAACTTGTTGCGAGAGATCGTGAATTCTGCAGTAAAGACAGCCAATCAATTTGGCATTCCGGTGACCTGCAAGTTTCGCATGGGTCTGAACGATGAATTATTGACGCATATTCACACTGGTCTGATCTGTCAAGAGGCAGGCGTCGCGGCGATTGCGTTGCACGCGCGAACTGCCGAGCAACACTATGCACCATTTGCCAGATGGGAGGCGATCGCCGAATTGAAGAGCGCCGTGACAGACATTCCGGTTCTTGGCAACGGCGACATTTGGGAGGCAAGTGACGCACGCGAAATGATGGTCAAAACTGGCTGTGACGGTGTCGTCATAGGTCGGGGATGTCTCGGAAAACCATGGTTGTTTCGCGACATGGTGGCGATGTTCAGTGGCGACGAGATAGCGCCAACTCCGAAACTTGGCTGGGTGCTCGAGGTTATGTTGCGCCATGCCGTTGCTCTCGAGGCGCATTTTCCACCGGGTCGAGGTATTCGCGAGTTTCGCAAGCATGCGGGTTGGTATCTGACGGGCTATCCAGTGGGTGGCGACTTGCGTCGACAATTTGGCGAGACTTCGAGTATCGAACACCTGCAACAATTGATCGATCAATGCGACCCGAGTGCGTCAATTGTTGAAGGTGGTGAGAGATTTGTGCGCGGACATCACAATGGACCGGTGAATATTGTTTTGCCTCACGGATTTTTGGAAAGCCTTGAAGATTTGGTTGCGCCAGATGATGCGACTCTGACGCATATGAGTGGCGGCTGAAATTGCTTGGTGAGACTGGTTGTAGTTGGTGACGAATCGAATAATTTTGGCTTCGCGGTCGCCGCGTCGAAAAGAAATTTTAGAAAAACTAGGTTTAGTTTTTGAAATTGATCCCCCAGAAATAGATGAGACGCCACGGCTTCGCGAAAATCCGTTGAGTTATGTGCAGCGTATTGCGGCAACGAAAGCAGATAAAGTTGCATTGAAGCACGACCAAAGCTGTTTGATCATTGCAGCAGACACGACCGTGGCCCTTGATGGTGAAATTTTTGGTCAACCGCGCGACTTGGATGAGGCGCGTGGAATGATCGAAAAGTTGTCGAAGAAATCTCATCGCGTGCACACGGCGGTGAGCGTGAGATGCGACGGACGAAGCACGAATGGTTTTGACACGGCCAGCGTGACAATGCGCGAGGTGAGCCCAGAACTGCTCGAGTGGTATTTGGCCACTGGCGAATCGATGGGCAAGGCCGGGGCTTATGCCGTACAGGGCCAGGGGGCCGCGTTGGTTGCCAAGGTGCAGGGCGAGATTGAAACTGTGATTGGTTTGCCTGTGTCGTTGTTAACAGAGTTAATGGCTCAAATAGGCTTGAAATTGAAGGACCTGAGGCCACCTCACGCCTGATTTGAGTTGTAAAAACAGTGATTCGTTAATAGCATTGGCACTCGCACTGTTCGAGTGCTAACCAGAGAAACCTAGGAAAAATAAGGAACCGATATGAACCTAAAGCCACTTGATGACCGGATTGTGGTCAAGCCAAACGAAGCCGAAAAGACAACAGCATCGGGTCTCGTGATTCCAGACACCGCCAAAGAAAAACCCCAAGAAGGCACGGTTGTTGCCGTAGGCCCAGGCCGCTGGAGCGACGACTCGGGCAAGCACACGCCACTCGACATCAAAGTAGGCGACGTAGTTCTCTATTCGAAGTATGGCGGCACAGAAGTGGCGCACAAAGGTGAAGATCTCCTGATTCTCACCAGCCGAGACGTTCTAGCGATCGTTTCGAAGTAAGAAACCAAACCCCTTTTACTCAACACAGGAAAACGCAACATGACAAAGATTCTTAAATTCAACGAAGAGGCGCGTCGCGCACTTGAGGCAGGGGTCAATAGGTTGGCCGATGCGGTCAAGGTGACACTTGGACCAAAAGGTCGAAACGTCGTGCTCGACAAAAAGTTCGGTGCACCCACAATCACTAACGATGGTGTGTCGGTTGCCAAAGAAGTCGAACTCGAGGACCCATTCGAAAACATGGGCGCACAACTTGTCAAAGAAGTCGCAACCAAGACAAACGACGTTGCTGGTGACGGCACCACCACGGCGACCGTGCTGGCCCAAGCAATGGTTACTCACGGCATGCGCAACGTGGCGGCTGGTGCGAACCCGATGGCGCTCAAGCGTGGCATTGAGAAAGCCGTTGCTGCAGTCGTTGAGTCGTTGAAGAGTCAGGCAAAAGAGGTTGACGACAAGAGCGATATCGCAAGCGTCGCGACAATTTCAGCCGGAGATGCAACGATTGGCAAGGTCATTGCTGATGCGATCGACAAAGTCGGCAAAGACGGCGTTGTAACAGTCGAAGAGTCGAATACCTTTGGCATTGAACTTGACTTCACCGAGGGCATGCAATTTGACAAGGGCTACCTGTCACCATATTTCGTGACCGACCAAGATCGTCAAGAAGCAGTTCTCGAAGATGCTTACATTTTGTTCTATTCGTCCAAGATCACAACCGTGCAGTCGATGTTGCCGGTGCTTGAGAGCGTGATGAAAACTGGTAAGCAACTTGTGATCATCGCTGAAGATGTCGAGGGCGAGGCACTTGCCACTCTCGTGGTCAACAAAATTCGTGGCACCTTCAACTCGACGGCTGTAAAGGCGCCGGGTTTTGGAGATCGTCGCAAGGCGATGCTGCAAGACATGGCAGTGCTCACTGGTGGTCAGGTCATTAGCGAAGAAGTTGGTCTGAAACTCGAAAACGTGACGCTTGATCTTTTGGGTCGAGCCAAGCGCATCATCATCACCAAAGAGACGACAACAATCGTCGACGGTGCTGGTGACAAGAACGAAGTCAAGGGTCGCATCGGCCAGATCAAGACCGAGATCGACAACACCGACTCGGACTGGGACCGCGAAAAACTGCAAGAGCGTCTTGCCAAACTTGCCGGTGGCGTAGCAGTCATCAAAGTTGGCGCCGCAACCGAAGTTGAACTGAAAGAAAAGAAGCACCGCATTGAAGACGCTGTTTCAGCCACTCGCGCCGCCATCGAAGAAGGTGTCGTTGCTGGTGGAGGCACCGCTTTGGTGCGCAGCCGCGAGAGCGTGCTGAAGGTGATCAAAGGCCTCGACGGTGACGAAGCAACTGGTGCTCGCAGCGTCTATGACTCATTGACCGCGCCAGCCCGTGCAATTGCCGACAATGCCGGTCTTGAGGGCGCTGTAGCGGTTCAGCAGGTCGAAGCGGCAAAGGGCAACACTGGTTTGAATGCCGCCTCGGGCGAATATGTCGACTTGGTGAAAGCAGGCATCATCGACCCGGCAAAAGTGACTCGTGCAGCGTTGCAAAACGCAGCATCGATCGCCGCACTCGTGATCACAATCGAATGTCTCGTCGCCGACAAGCCTGAAAAGCCGGGTGCTGCACCAGCGGCCGGTGGTGGAATGCCAGGTGGCGGAATGGGGATGATGTAAGCCATAGCTTCTTCACCAAGAGGTTTTTGGTTACATCAGATCGTCGAATATCTGATTGCTGCGGCGCTCATCTTGATGAGCGCGCAGTCTCGGCACCCGCTGGTGTTGGCGACTTATGGCATTGCATTGTTGGTCAATGTGTCGGTAGCCGATGGCCCGTTCAGCGCCTACAAACTAGTTTCGCGAGGCGTTCATCGCATTATCGACTGGATATTTGTAATCGCATTGTTTGCAGGTGCGTTCTTGCTTGATGTTGATCAATCGTCGCGAACGACATTGTTTGGCGTGGGGGTTGCAATCGTCGTGATTGCTCTCACCACGAACTATACGAAGAGAGTTTTTGGTCGAAGTTAGCCCGCCGTAGGCTAAAGACATGAGTTTTGAAACCCCTGCACCAGACCTGAAAAAACTTTTAACAGCCTGGGAGTCGTGGGAGCGCGGTGAAGAGCAACCAGGGCGAACTTTGGCTTCTTTGAAAACTGCAGGCATGGCCAAGGTGTTGCAGGACTTGGTTGCAAGTGGTTGGTCACCGACATCTAAATAACACGATGCGCCGCGGAGGTTCGCAGGTCATAGCTCGACCGGCAAGCTATCGCATTATCGACCATAACCCGTGGCGCAATCTAGACACGAGTGCGTTGCGATCTCTAGATGTCGTTGTATCAGCTGTTGAGGCATTCAAACCAGATCAGGCTTTGCGCAAGCCCCTTCATAACGCTCGACCATCTGCAGTGTTGGTTGGTCTGTTTGAGTCACAGCACGGTGTAGAGGCGATACTCACGCGGCGCTCGCAAGAACTGAGCAATCATCGGGGTGAAATTTCTTTTCCGGGTGGGCGCATCGAAAAAGACGAGTCTGTCGTCGATGCGGCGTTGCGCGAGACCCAAGAAGAAATTGGTTTGCCACCCTCGGACGCTCGAATAGTGGGCGAGTTGAACAGCATGTCGACGCATGTCAGCAATTCGCACATCGTGCCAATCGTTGCGAGTTATTCGAGCCCGCCAAATCTTCAGACGACAAATTCTGAGGTAGACCGCGTCTTTAGCGTGCCTCTGCTCGAATTGACTCGATCAGACACTTTCAACCAAGAACACTGGGTGTTCAGTGATCGAGAATTTCAGATCAACTTTTTTTATCTGGACGACGAGACAATTTGGGGTGCCACCGCCCGAATCTTGTTTCAAGTGATGATGTTGGCCGTCAAACACAGATAGATGAGAACAAGCGGTCATGGCCCGCCGACCGCTCGCACGCTCGCAAAATATGTGTATGCCCATGCCTCGCAGCGAACCCGAAATGATCGCGATCGATGCGAGCAGTTTTCTAACATGTCGCGATTGAACTGCTCGTCGATGCGTTGGCGCTGGGTCGAATTCCAAAAGCGACCATATATCCATGAAGACACGCTGCAAATTGTGCCCGGTATCGAATCGATGCAGTTGTATCGTTGGTCGAGCAGCTTCAAATTGCGATAACCAAAATCGTGGCGTCGACATGCGGCGACAAAATTAAACGAACGACCTGCGCCCCCGACTATCGGTGCTGAACAACCATCTGTCGACCAATCGAACCAGTCGTGTTGTCGGCGCATCGCAAAGCGAGAGCGATCAAACTCGCGAATCGGGGTTTGAAACATCACTGTCTCGACGAACGCAAGATCGCGGTTGGCGTCTGGTGGCCCAATCGAGGCCAAAGAAGACAGGGCGGTCAAAAAACTCGAGACTGCAACGAGAGAAAAGTGGGCGATGCCCATTGGGTCTCCGTTTCACGGCGCTCGGTCTTACTAGAGCGTCGAACAAACGAAGATGTGTGCGAAGAGCTTTATTTCGGCGCGCGAATTGCCTGCAATACATGCCAAGTTTCGACTGCGCCGATCGCAGCCTCTTGGCCTTTGTTGCCGGCACCTGGGCCAGAACGTTCGGTGGCTTGGGCAACGTTTTCGGTTGTCAGAACAGCAAAACCAATCGGCAAACCCGTGTCTTGCTGCACTCTGGCGATGCCATCAGCACAGGGCCCGGCGACATATTCGAAGTGTGCGGTGTCGCCTCTAATGATCGCACCGAGTGCGACCAACAATTCGTAGCGACCCGAAAGCGCCATCGCTCGGGCCACAATCGGAATTTCATATGCGCCAGGCACCCAGGCAACGTCAATATTTTTTGAGTTCACGCCACATTTCGAGAGCCCGCGCTGTGCGCCTTCGAGCAGAGCCTGCACGATGAACTCATTGAAGCGTGAGCAAACGATGCCGACTCTGAGGGCTGAATTGTCGGTTTTCAAGGGGTCAAAATTGAAGTTGTTCACTTTGTCTCCGTTTCATTTAACAAATGTCCGAGGCGATCGCGCTTGGTGGCGAGATAAGAAGAATTTTCCGGTGTGCTCTCGGTGATGATCGAAACTCGTTCGACGATGCGCAAGCCATAGCCCGCGATGCCGCCATACTTGGCCGGATTGTTCGTCATCAATCGCAATTCTCTTGCGCCGAGATCGGCAAGAATTTGGGCACCGATGCCGTATTCGCGACTGTCGATAGGCAAACCTAATTCGAGGTTTGCATCGACTGTGTCGAGACCTTCATCTTGCAAAGAATAAGCGCGAATCTTGTGACCGATGCCAATGCCGCGGCCCTCGTGTCCGCGCAGGTAGACCACGACTCCGCGACCGTGACTTTGCACCGCGCCCATCGCAGTGGCCAGTTGCGGACCACAATCACATCGACGACTTCCAAAAACATCGCCCGTCAAACACTCGCTATGAACCCGAGTGAGCACTGGCTCAGGTGTGCTCAGATCGCCGAGCACGAACGCAAGATGTTCGATGCCATCAATGGTGCTGCGATAGGCGACACACTCGAAGTTGCCCCATTCTGTTGGCACATTGGCCGAGCCCATGCGCTCGACGAGACGTTCGTGGTGGCGACGATATTCGATCAGTCGAGCGATCGAAGAAATCACGAGCGAATGCTGTTTGGCAAATTTTTTGAGTTCGGGTAGGCGCGACATAGTGCCGTCGTCGTTTTGGATTTCACAAATTATTCCAGCGGGTTCGCAGCCAGCCAGGCGGGCCAAATCAACTGACGCTTCGGTATGACCGGCCCGCTTGAGCACGCCACCCTCGCGCGCACGCAACGGAAAAATGTGACCGGGGCGGGCGAATGCCGCGTGAGCAATTTTAGGATCAGCAAGTGCGCGCAAAGTGGCCGCGCGATCGGCCGCTGAGATGCCAGTCGTGGTGCCTTCTAGCAGGTCAACTGAAATTGTGAATGCAGTGCGATGGCTCTCGGTGTTGTTGTCGACCATCAGCGGCAGGCGCAAATCATCGCAGCGTTCAGCCGTCAGTGGTGCCACGATCACGCCTGATGTGTAGCGCACCATGAAGGCAATTTTCTCAGGTGTGGCGAATTGGGCCGCCATTATCAGGTCACCCTCGTTTTCTCGGTCTTCGTCGTCGACCATGATCACCATTTCGCCACGAGATATCGCTGCGATGACGTCTTCGATCGGCGCAAAGTCAGTGTCGCCCCGACCCAAGTTTGTGCTTGTCGTCTTAGTCATTTTGTGTCTCCTGATTGGCTGAATTTGGTTCGATAATTATTTCGATGTCTTCACCAAGTTGCTGTGATGAGACAATTTTTCCGCGCCAGATCTGATTCATTGTCGAGATTCCGTGATTTTCAAAAATAGGCAGTGAGTCGTTGCCGCCAGTCAGGGCAGGGGCAAGATGAAATATATATTGATCGATTAATTTTTCACGATGAAAAGCCGCGGCAACGGTTGGTCCGCCTTCGACAAGAAGTTGCAGCACGTCTTGGCTACCAAGCTCATCAAGCAAGTCGACGAGCGACCCACGCCACTGCGTGCAGGGGTTGACCCGTGCTGATTTCGAAACTTCGCCAAGCACGATGCGTCTTGGCGAGTCTGCCTCGATGTCGCGAACATTTAGTTGCGGGTCGTCTACGCGCACTGTGTTGGCACCGACAAGAATGGCGTCGCTTTCGGCGCGAAGGCGTTGCACTCGTAGGCGCGCATTCTCACCGGTGATCCATTTGCTCGTGCCGTCAGGTGCTGCAGTTCGGCCGTCTAAAGTCGCGGCCATTTTCAACACCACGAAGGGACGTTTGGTTTTTCGATGATGAACATATGGTTTGAGTTGCAACGAGATTTCTTTTGCAAGCACGCCAATCTCGACGTCGATGCCGGCTTCACGCAGGCGGACAACACCACGGCCTGAAACTTTTTCGTCGGGGTCAGTGATGCCAATGACCACCCTTGAAATGCCAGCCGCGATTATCGCCTCTGTGCAAGGCCCGGTTCTGCCAGTGTGGTTGCAGGGCTCGAGTGTCGAATAAAGTGTCGCACCGCTAGCGCGCGCACCTGCCAACCCGAGGGCCTGAATTTCTGCGTGTGGGCCACCGATGCGGCTGGTCGAACCCTCGAAAATTTCGCCGGATTTTGTGACGACTACGGCGCCAACCCACGGGTTTGGCCTAGATATCAGGCGCGCACGATTGGCGGCCTCGATAGCTATGTTCATCGCCTGTTTATCGTTCACTCGCATCGCTTTCATTCGGGCAACGACGAGCAGGGTCAGCCAACGATCAGCCACGCGATGCGCAAAGGCATGCACGAAGTGACCGCTTCTTGCTTCCATCCGGACTTTACCGTCGGCCCTGGAGTCACACCAGATCAGTCTCACGATTGCTCATGAGAGTCGCGGGCTTTAACCGCCGATAGGGAATTGCACCCAACCCTGCAAGAAGTTCTATTTAGTTGTATTTCTAGGATATTGGCAGATCGAGCACAGTTCCACTATGTGAAAATGGGTGCTGGTCTGACTTTGATTTATTGCGGGCCTCGGCGTTTGACTCAGCCAGACCAATTGCGACTATTGATCCGAGCACGGTGATCGTGCCCAGAATCTGAATTGCGGTGACGGTTTCGCTCATGAACATGATGCCAATGAAGATCGTGACGACAGCCTCAAAAGTTTCGACCATCGAAGTGACACCAGGGCCGATGCGCTTGATGCCCGCAAAAAACAACGCGGTAGCAACGATGGTGATCAAAAATGCCATCGCAAAGACCAACAGCCAACCCTTTTCGTTCACAGGAAACTCGGGGTTAAGCGACGATGGTCCGAGCAGCGAAACGACCGTGAATGTAGTGGCCGCACCCGATAGGGCGATAGTCAACATTGTTAGAGGATCAGATTTTTTTGAAATACTGCCGGCTGCCACGACATAGATGGCGTGCGTGATCGCCGAAAAAAATGTGATCGCGACGCCCTTGGCATTGCCCTCACCAACTTGGCCCGCGGTGAGCCAAACGCCGGTGAGAGTCGTGAAAAGACAAATTGAGATAACTCGGTTTGGTTTGTGCTTGTAGATGACCCAAGAAAGAATGACGGCAAGAGCCGGGTAGATGTAGAAAATCACCACGACCAAACCAGAGTCAAGGTCTTGAAGGGCGACAAAATAGAGCAACGGCGAGACAAAAAACCCGAACGCGCCAAGAAAAAAAATTTTCAGCGCATCTGTTTTGTTTGGCAATTTTTTGAAACCCATGCGCACGACCCGGAACACGATCAAGATCGCAGCCGAGATGACAAAGCGAGCAGTCAAAAAACCCATAGGGTTGGCCCCGTTTGCCTCGAGATTTTGGGCGAACCAAGGCCCGGTGCCATAGCCACCGCCGGCAAGCATGATGAAGATCACCCCGAACATGCGTGGTTTGCTGTGCACGGCGTTGCGAAGTTTGATTCTCATTTGATTTTTGGTCGGCCCTTTTTGACACCGCGAGTAATACCGATGCCAACTATCGTCAGACCGGCGATCATGATTGCAAAAACAAGATATTGCAAAGCGCCACCTCGTTCGCCGGCATCTTGTGGCTTCTTGCCGCAATCTGGTTTGGGTAGAAAGCCGATGCATTCAGAAGGTTCGTTGTCAAGGTCATAGGCGCTTGGCACGGTACTGTCGGGGCTTGTTTCTATCGTTGCGTGCGCAATTTGAAAATTCAAAAGTGTTGCGACGACTACTGCCAGCAAAGCGATTCGTTTCACCCGTATATCGTGCCACTTCAAGGTGAGAATGAGGCGCATATCAACTATTGTTGGGCGTCGTCATGAACAGCACCAGCGCAAAATCAATAAAATCGACGTCGCCCGTGCAAGTAGTTTTGGTCGTCGATTTTGGGGCGCAATACGCTCAATTGATCGCTCGCCGTGTGCGTGAGGCAAATGTCTACTCAGAGATTGTTTCGCACACGATCAGTGCCGCTGAGATTAAAGCGATAAAACCTGCGGCGATAATTTTGTCGGGTGGACCAAAGAGTGTGCATGTTGTCGGCGCACCAAAACTTGACGCAGAAATTTATGAACTGGGCGTGCCAATCTTTGGAATTTGCTATGGCGTGCAGTTGATCGCCCAACAACTTGGTGGTGAAGTTGCCCGTGGCGGCAAGGGCGAATATGGAAAAGCAATTTTGCGTCGCATTTCGGGCGCGAGATCGAGTCTGCTGACCGACTCAATGATCGAACAGTCGCGCGATCTAAGTGTTTGGATGAGCCATTTTGACGCGGTCACCCGGGTGCCCAACGGCTTCGTGGCAACCGCTTCGACTCCTGATGCACCAATGGCGGTTATTGAGTGCGATTCGCGCAAGATCTGGGGCGTGCAATTTCACCCTGAGGTGATGCACACGCAACAGGGCAACGAAATTTTGCGGCGGTTCATTCATCAACTTGCTGGTTGCGTGCCAAGTTGGACGATGGATTCAATAATCGACACGCAGATAAAAGCGATTCGCGAGCAGGTTGGTGGTGAGCGTGTCGTGTGTGGGCTTTCGGGTGGCGTGGACTCAGCTGTTGCTGCCGCATTGGTGCATCGAGCAATCGGCAAACAATTGACGTGCGTCTATGTCGACACTGGTTTGATGCGCAAGAACGAGAGCGCCCAAATCGTCGAAACCTTCCATCGTGCGATGGGCATAGAACTCGTGCATGTCGACGCTGGTTCGCGATTTTTCAACCGACTCGCTGGTGTCACTGAACCAGAGGCGAAACGCAAAGCAATCGGCGAATTGTTCGTTCGCATTTTCGAAGAGAACACCGGCGGTTTGACGGACGCAAAATTTTTAGTGCAGGGCACGTTGTATCCCGATGTGATTGAAAGTGGCGGTCAAGACGGCACGGCGAGCGTGATCAAAAGCCATCACAACGTCGGTGGTCTGCCAGAAGACATGACGCTCGAACTTGTCGAACCTTTGCGCTCGTTGTTCAAAGACGAAGTGCGAGCGCTGGGGTCGCAGTTGGGTTTGCCTGATGAAATTGTTTGGCGACAGCCGTTTCCGGGGCCCGGTTTGGGTGTGCGAATAATCGGTGAAGTCACGCCCGACAAGGTGGAGATTTTGCAGAACGCAGATTTCATCGTGCGCCAAGAAATTCGCTCAGCCGGTTTAGAACGTGAAATTTGGCAAGCATTCGCCGTGCTTGCCGATATCAGGTCTGTTGGTGTGATGGGCGACGAGCGCACCTATGGTCGGCCGATAATTGTGCGTGCTGTGACTAGTGAAGATGCGATGACCGCAGATTGGGTGCGATTGCCTTATGACCTGCTAGAAAAAATTTCATCGCGAATCATCAACGAAGTTGCTGGCGTTAATCGCGTCGTCTACGACGTGACCTCTAAGCCCCCCGGCACAATCGAGTGGGAGTAAAGGCCTAACCTTTGTGAATTTCGCCCAAAATCGGGGGCTGGGGGCGGTGTTAGAATGATTAAATCATGACCCGCAGCGCCGTTGGGCGTCTTCGTAGGACGGTGTCACCTCTAACTGGTGTCATCTGTTGCATTTCTCTGATATTGGGGTTGGCCCCTGCGCCGGCTGGGGCGAGCGGTTTCGTGCAGACATCTGACCAAAAACAGCGCGAAGTCGAGGCGATTCTTGACGAGCTAGACCGTCTCGAAGAGCAGATGGACCAGTTGGCCGAAGACTACGCCGATGCGCTGAACGACGGAATCGAACTCGACAAAGAAATCGCCGCGACCGAAGCCCGAATCAAGGCAAAAGAAATTGAACTAGCCGCGATGCAAGCGCAGTTGCAAAATGTTGCGCTCAAAACTTTCGTGGGCAAATCGGTCTCGAATAGTTTGGCCAGCATCTTGAGTTCGACGGGGTCTCTTTCTGATGCAGTGCGCAGGTCATATTTGACATCGGTCGCTCTTAACACAGGTGTGGGTGGTCTAGATGAATTGCAAGGTGTGATCGACGACATCGCCCGCGAGCGCAAACAACTAGAGTCTCAGCGCACTCGCGCTGGAGGCATCGCCGACTATGCAAAAAAACGACTAGCCGCAGCCGAGGCAAGCGCAGACTTTTACACGGCTCGACAAGCCCAAGCATTGCGCGATTTGGGTGATCTTTTGCGCAGCGAGCAAAGTCGCCGTGCCAAAGCAGCACTTGAAGAAGCAGCGCGAAAGGCCGCCGAATTTACCAAGACGAAATATTCGAATATTCCTGCGCCATCATCTGCTGCCGGCACTGCGGTAAAAGCCGCACTGTCGCAACTTGGTGTGCCGTATAAATTTGGTGCGTTGGCACCAGGTTCGGCTTTCGACTGCTCAGGACTAATGGTTTATGCATGGGCCAAAGCTGGCGTTGGCATTCCGCGTTCTTCGCGCTCGCAGTATTACTCTTTGACAAAAATTCCGACCGGTGCGGCACAGCCCGGTGACTTGATCTTCACACGAAACCCCGTTGGACACGTCGGCATGTATCTAGGAAACGGACAGATGATCGCAGCACCACGAACTGGCGATGTGGTCAAGGTATATGCAGTTAGTTGGTCAAAAGTTACCGGTGTGGGTCGCCCAAAATGAACGGGTGGTCGAGCTCAAAGTTTTCGCACGAAGGCACCACCCATCAAACGTTTCGAAAAGGTGCCGGACCCGTTGTAATCGTCGTGCACGAGATTCCTGGCATCACCCCAGCGGTTGAAAATTTCGCCAATGAAGTGGTGTCAGCCGGGTTCACGGTTGTGATGCCGTTATTGGTTGGCAACTTCGGAGAATCTCCGAGTGGAAGATACATGGCAAGTTCGGGTTTCAAGGTTTGTGTTTCGCGCGAGTTCACGGCCATGGCTTTGAACCAAACTTCACCGGTGATTTCGTGGTTGCGCGCTTTGGCCAAATATTTGCACGCTGAAATTGGAGGCAAAGGTGTAGGGGCAGTGGGCATGTGTTTTAGTGGTGGTTTTGCCCTTGGCATGATGGTCGACGACATTATGTTGGCTCCAGTTTTGTCGCAGCCAAGTTTGCCCTTTGCTCTAGGCGCAAAGCGCTCGGCAGACCTCAATTTGTCTGAACAAGACAGGCATCGAATAAAACAACGAGCAGAGGCTGGTTGTCAGGTTTTGGGCCTGCGATACAAGGGCGACCGACTGGTCGGCACTCGATTCGCTGAACTGCACAAGTTGCTCGGTGATGCATTTATTGCAGTTGAGTTCGAATCATCGGCAAAGTCAGACCACTCGGTTCTGACAGAGCAGCGTCAAGAACTCGGTGTGCAGCGCGTGCTTGAGTTTTTGAAATCAAAACTGCTCTAAAATTCGCACCTTAAATCGGGGGTCTTTAAACGACTTGATGGCTTTGACCGCATCTGTTCGGTTTATTAGCAAGTGCCTCGCAAGTCGACCTTTTGCTGCCTTTGCATCGTGACCACCGGCCTTGCCGGCTCTGGTGGCCAAGTCAAGGTGAAAATAACTTGTGATCATCTCGCTGTCAGCGACGAACGCCGCTGAGTGCTCTTGGGGCAGCAAGTTAATGACGGTCGCCCCCACACAATATTTGTTGAGCGCAAGCGAAATCTCGTCTCGCCACCACGACGAAAGTTTGCCAATTGGTGCCAGACTCGCGCCGATTTTTAGGCGATAGTCGGGCGTCGGATCGCCCGCCAAAACCAGCCCAAGAAGACCAGAGACTATGACAATATTTTTGTCGGCGAACTTTCGTGTCGCGGGTGGCAAAGAAGTCAGATCTAGGTGATCCCAAACGACGCCCGTATATCGCTTTGATGCGGGCAGAGTCTTGGCGCCGCGCAAAGAGAGGTTGGCTTGTTGGCCTCGAGTCAGATGAGCACCAGTAACGCCAAGAAGTTTTGCCGAGCCACCACCTTCGTCACGCAGAGCCGAAATGACAACCTCGCGCTTTTTGCCAAGTTGCTTGCCGAACGCGCCACTATTTGCCGAAAACTTGGTGTCGCTTTTGCCCGATGGTGCTTTGCCCTCAGAAGGCGGAAGAATAATGATCAATTTTTTTTGGGATGCCACGAGTCAAGATTCTGCCTGATGCCACGCCGTAACAGTCGCATATGGTGCGCCTAGTCTGCAGGGGTGGTGTCTGAACAAAAGTCGATAGATATTGCTTCGCTCAACCCCGACCAGCAAGATGCGGTGCTGCACCCGAGCGGGCCACTTTTGGTCGTGGCAGGTGCGGGATCGGGCAAGACCCGAGTTCTCACGCATCGTGTGGCCCACCTAATCAACCAAGGCACGCACCCGATGCGAATTTTGGCGATCACTTTCACCAACAAGGCCGCAGGTGAGATGCGCGAGCGAGTCGAGGCACTGGTGGGCAATGTCGCCGAGCGAATGTGGGTCAGCACTTTTCATTCGGCATGCGTGCGAATTTTGCGAATGCAGGCCGAGCAAATTGGCTATCCGAAAACGTTTTCGATTTATGACCAGTCTGACGCCCAGCGACTTGTTGGTTATGTAGTTCGGGACCGTGGGCTCGATGCCAAGCGATTTCCGGCTCGCGGCGTTCACGCCCGCATCAGTTTGTGGAAAAACGAACTGATCTTGCCGGATCAGGCATTGGCGAACGCCGAAAACGTGTTTGACACGAAATATGCCGAGATATATCGCGAGTATCAATCTCGATTACTGAAGGCCGGCGCAATGGATTTTGACGATCTTTTGCTCAATACGGTGAAACTATTTCGCGAGCATCCAGATGTGCTTGAGCAATATCAACAACGCTTCGAACACATCTTGATCGACGAATATCAAGACACCAACGTTGCGCAAAACGAAATCGTGATGATGTTGGCCGCTCGTCACCACAACGTATGCGTGGTGGGTGACACTGACCAATCGGTATATCGGTTTCGGGGTGCTGATTACAGAAACATCTTGCAATTTGAGACTGCGTTTCCTGAGGTAACCGTCGTTGTGCTGGCCCAGAATTATCGAAGCACTCAAACGATTTTGGATGCGGCAAACGCCGTGATCACCAATAACGCAGAGCGTAAGCCAAAAGAATTATGGACAGAACTCGGCCAAGGAGAACGTGTCGTGCGATTCTATGCCGACGACGAATATCACGAAGCCGATTGGGTGATATCGCAGTTGTCAAAAATGAAAAAGGGCCGTGAGCACGAGTGGAAAGAGATGGCTGTTTTTTACCGCACCAATGCCCAGAGCCGCATTTTGGAAGAGAGTCTGATGCAGGCCGGTGTGCCATACAAAGTAATCGGCGGTACGCGCTTTTATGATCGTCGCGAGATAAAAGATGCTCTCGCATATTTACGTTGCGCGGCCAACCCGCTTGACGAAGTCAGTCTGAAACGAATTTTGAACGTGCCCAAGCGTGGCATCGGCGACACGACAGTCGAGCGCCTGGATGCGTATGCAACCAAGGAAGGTATTGCGTTCGCTCTTGCTTTGCGTCGCACGGCAGATGCGGGCATTGGGGGCGCGGCAGCCAAGGGCATTGCAGGTTTTGTCGCACTAATCGATGATCTCGAGTCGCGTCTTGGGCAAGGCCCCGGGCCCGTGTTGCGCCATGCACTCGAAGCCAGCGGTTATATGGCCGAATTGCAGGCCGAGGGCACGGTCGAAGCAGATGGTCGATTAGAAAACTTGACCGAACTAATTGGCAGTGCCAACGAATTCACACAGGTCGATGAATTTTTAGAGCAAGTCGCGCTAGTCGCAGATACCGACCAACTAGACACCGATAACCACGTCACATTGATGACGCTTCATTCGGCCAAAGGTCTTGAATATGAGGCAGTGTTTATCGTCGGCATGGAAGAGGGCATCTTTCCTCACAGTCGTGCACTTGTCGATCAAAATGAACTTGAAGAAGAGCGACGTCTGGCATACGTCGGCATCACGCGCGCTAAACAGAAATTGTTTCTGACCCATGCGTGGAGTCGCAATTTATATGGCTCATCTCAATACAACCCTCCATCTCGATTTTTGGACGAAATACCCGGCGAACTGTTGCAACGCGAAGGCAGCACCGACTCAGGAGCCGATGAAGGTCGAGGCAGCTATCGCCCCCGAGCCGAAAACAGCACGGGCAGAAAAATCGAATGGACTCGGGCGAC
The DNA here is from genome assembly GCA_964407365.1 of uncultured Ferrithrix sp. Taxonomy (GTDB): domain Bacteria; phylum Actinomycetota; class Acidimicrobiia; order Acidimicrobiales; family Ilumatobacteraceae; genus BACL27. Next base: position 16,926 of record CAYOVI010000001.1, on the reverse strand, counting down.
GATACCCAAATATCGGCGCAGCGACGACGCCATTGGCGACCTGACGGGAGCAAACTCTGGTCTGAAAATTGGTGACGATGTCGAGCACCCATCTTTTGGCGAGGGCGTGATCATCAACATTCGCGGTTCGGGCGAATCAGCCGAGGCAACTATTGAGTTCGTCAATCATGGCAAAAAACACTTGTCGATGGCGTGGGCGCCACTCAAAAAAATCAACTAAAAATTATTTTGCCCGAAGATCAATCAAAAGCGTGCGCAGATTTTCAACGATCGGACGAACGTCGAGAGGTGGCTGCAAGAGCTTCACGTCGAGCGTTCGACCCTCGCAGTCTATGAAGTTTCGCGAGTTCGCAATGTGCTCGACGAGACAACTCTCGTCTCGGTCTGCGGGATACGCATAGTAGACCTGCCAGCCTTTTGCTGGGTCTTCACCCACGTGATCGATCACGATAGATCGTTTGCCAGTTGAGTCTCGCAAGTCGGGGTAAAGAATCGGCCCGCCCTCACGCACAAGTTTGGCGATGTCTTCAACCCTTCCAATCTCGAAAGTCTTGGAGACCGTTTCGGGGTTTCTTTGGCGATTGTCGGTGGCCATGCTGGCAAAAATCCATGTCACACCGAACAAAACTGCGAACCCGAGAATGCCCCCGATAACTGGCGCAACGGCTCGACCAATGGGCGATGTGAATTCGATACGGCGCATGTCGTAAGGTTATTGAGTCGTGAAACGAAATTATCGCGTAGTTGTAGCCAAGCCCGGTCTTGATGGCCACGATCGGGGCGCCAAGACCATCACTCGAGCCCTGCGCGACCATGGTTTCGAGGTTATTTATACGGGTTTGCATCAGACCCCAGAACAGATCGCCGAAACGGTGCTGCAAGAAGACGCAGATGCAGTTGGTTTGTCGTTGTTGTCGGGAGCCCATTTGACACTGTTTCCCAGAGTGATGGAAGAATTGCGCAATCGCAAACTGGGAGAGATATTGATATTTGGTGGCGGAGTGATACCTGAAGCAGATATTGCAGTGCTCAAAAATCAGGGCGTCGGCGAAATTTTCGGCCCAGGCTCTTCGCTCGGCGATATAGCCACGTGGCTAGAAAAGGCGCTGGATTCGCGCCAAGAAAACTAAGCAGGGCAGTTCAAATGGATCTTTTCGAATATCAGGGAAAACAGTATTTTGCCCGCTTTGGCATCGCCGTGTCAGCTGGCGGTGTAGCACTGACAGTTGACCAAGCAGTTGCTCAGGCAGAACTGGCGAAGTATCCGGTCGTGATCAAAGCCCAGGTGCAAGTTGGTGGTCGGGGCAAGGCAGGTGGCATCAAGTTGGCCAACAACGCTGACGAAGTGAGACTTCATGCAAAAAATATTTTGGGCATGAACATCAAAGGCCACGTCGTAAAGCGAGTTTGGGTTGAGCACGCGTCAGATATCGCCGAAGAATATTATGCGTCATTCACACTTGATCGTGCGGCGAAACGCCATTTGTTGATGCTCTCGGCCCAAGGTGGGGTCGAGATAGAACATGTTGCCGTTGTCGACCCTTCGGCAATCGTCAAGTTGCATGTGAATCCAATCGAGGGGTTGAGTCTGAGTGCGGCGAAACGCGCAGTTGAAGACGCGCGAATTTCTGAAAAAGCCAGGGACAAAGTCGCGGCGATGTTGCTCAAACTATATGAGTGCTTTACCAAGGGCGATTGCGATCTCGCAGAGATAAACCCGTTGATTTTGAAACCCAACGGCGAAGTTCACGCGTTGGACGCAAAAGTAACCCTCGATGCGAATGCGGCGTTTCGTCACCCCGAGTGGGATGAATATCGGGCCACCGAAGAGCTCGACGAACGCGAAAAACTCGCCAGAGAAAAAGATCTGCAATACATCGGTCTAGATGGTTCGGTCGGCATCATCGCCAACGGTGCAGGTTTGGCGATGAGCACTCTAGACGTCGTCAACCAAGTTGGTGGCAAGGCCGCGAATTTTCTAGATATCGGCGGCGGCGCGAATGCCGAGTTGATGACCGCCGCACTAGAAGTGATCAACTCTGACACGAAGGTGAAGAGCATTTTTATAAACATTTTTGGGGGCATTACCCGTGGTGAAGAGGTTGCCAAGGGCATCGTTGAGGCAATGAAGCGCGTCAAGTTGCGCGCGCCAATTGTTATTCGACTCGACGGCACGAACGCCAACGAGGGTCGCGAGATTTTGGCCTCAGCCGGTATCGATGAGTCGCAACTCATTTCGCGACCGACAATGCTTGAGGCTGCCCGCAGCGCCGTCGAAATCGCAGGAAAGAAATAAATCATGGCAATCTTTGTCGACCAAAACACAAAAGTAGTTGTGCAGGGTTTGACCGGTGGTCAAGGTCGATTTCATGGTTTGCGAAACCGTGACTACGGCACCAAAGTCGTGGCAGGGGTTACGCCTGGCAAAGCAGGTCAAAACGTCGAAGGCATTCAGATTTATGACACGGTCGAAGCTGCCGTGCAGGCGACCGGCGCTAACGCTTCATTTATTGCCGTGCCACCCAAGGCGGCCCCAGCGGCGATTCTTGAGGCCGCACGTGCGGGCATCGGTTTTGTCGTCTGCATCACAGAGGGCGTGCCGGCACAAGACGAAGCACGGGTGTTTGCAACTCTGCAGCGTGATTTTCCAAAGACTCGTTTGCTCGGGCCCAATTGTCCTGGTGTCATAAGTCCTGGCAAATGCAACATCGGCATCACAGCCGGCGAGATTGCGGAATTACCAACGCCAAAGGGGCCAAACGTCGGCATTGTTTCACGTTCTGGAACGCTGACATATCAAGCGCTTTATGAATTGAAACAGCGCAACATCGGTGTGTCGACTTGTGTTGGCATCGGTGGCGATCCCGTGCCCGGCACATCTTTTGTAGATTGTTTGGCCGAGTTTCAATCTGACCCCGAGACACATGCGATCATCATGATCGGAGAAATCGGTGGCACTGCAGAAGAAGAAGCCGCCGAATTTATTACTGGGCACGTGACAAAACCGATGAGCGCATATATCGCAGGTGTCACAGCACCAGCGGGCAAAAAAATGGGTCATGCCGGGGCGATCGTTTCAGGGGGCAAGGGCACCGCTCAAGGCAAGATGGATGCACTTCGGGGCGCTGGCGTGCAGGTTGGTTTGAACCCAACCGAGGCATGCGAATTGATGGCAAAAATAATCGCATCAATGTAAGACTTGTTCTCAAATGAATAAACGAGCAGACCTGTTGTCTTATATTCCGTCGCTTGACGGAATTCGGGCGCTCTCGGTTTTGGCAGTGGTCGTCTATCACGCCAACAAAAACTGGTTGTCTGGTGGTTTTTTAGGTGTCGAAGTTTTTTTCGTAATTAGCGGTTATCTGATCACGTTGTTGTTGCTGGCTGAATCAGAAAAACATGGCACCGTAAGTTTGAAACAATTCTGGTTGCGTCGTGCCAGAAGACTGTTGCCGGCGCTTTGGTCGGTTCTTATCGCTGTCGTCGTTTTTGCCTCACTCTTTCAGCGCGAAATTCTCGGAACGCTGCGCGGCGATGTGGTGGCGGCGGTCTTTTATGGCTTCAACTGGTTTCAAGTGTGGGTTGGCACGAGCTATTTCACTTCTTTTGAATTCGTGCCGTTGCGTCATCTTTGGTCTTTGGCAGTCGAAGAGCAGTTTTATTTGATTTGGCCACTTGTGATGTTGCTGGTGGCCAAGTTTGCAAGACGACGCTTGCCTTCTGTCGGGGTCGCATTTTTTGCCGTCTCCGTTGGATTGGCAATTTATATGGCGGTGATTTATCGGCCCGGCACGATCTCGACGGCCGCCGACACGCCCGGTCAGTTCATGGGTTTTTTTGGTCAAACGGTGTCGCGAGTCGACTATTTGTTCTTAGGCACATTTACCCGTTCAAGTGGTTTGCTGTTGGGTGCCGCACTGGCAATTTGGTGGCGACCGTGGTTGCTGCAAAATTCGCGAGCCGGCAAAAGCAAGATCTACGACTTTGCGGGCGCTTTTGGCTTGGTAGCGCTCGCATTGATGATGTGGAGATTTCACACGGTTGTCGAAGGCACAGATGGCGGAACTGTTGGCTATGACTTGCTATTTCGCGGCGGATTTTTCTTGACAGACATTGCCAGTGCGGCATTGATAGCGGCCGCCGTGCACCCGGGTTCGAAAGTGATTGCAAAAACGCTTAGCAACCCCGTGCTGGTTTGGCTGGGGCGACGCTCGTATGGTTTTTATTTGTTTCACTGGCCCGTGTTTCAGTTTTACAGACGATTCGCAGGTCAGGGTTTGACGCCCTATGAATTCGTAGTTTTGGTTTTGCTCGCCCTCGCACTGACCGAATTGAGTTTCAGATACATCGAGTCTCCAGTGCGTCTTGGCGCATTATCGCGATGGTGGGGCGAGTTTCGACAGCCGGCTTACGGTGCACAACTCGTGCGTCGTCAACGACGAATTGTGCTTGTGGCGGTGATGTCGCTCTTGCCGGTTTTTGGCGTTGTCAGTTTGGCAACGGCGCGAGTGCAGCTTGATGAAATCGCCCAAAATTTGTCTGACAACGAGGGCAACACCGTGGATCTTCTTGGTGGCGCTCAAGCCATTGGTTCGGGTGCCGCTGTGACGGCGTCGACGATGGTCGGTCAGATTGCCACAGAAACGACATCGTTAGACGGTCAAGTGATTGATGTCTTGGCGATCGGTGACTCGGTGATGTTGGGGGCTGCCAACGTGTTGACCAAGCGTGGCGTCACCGTAGACGCAGTAAAGAGTCGCCCGTTTCGTCAGGCCCTGGAGATTGCCAATTATATGAAGTCGATAAATCGACTCGGTTCAGTCGTGGTCATTCACTTGGGCACGAACAACACGGTTGACGAAAAAACCCTGGATGAAATCATGGTGCCGTTGAAAGACGTGCCACTCGTGTTGTTTGTGACGGTTCATGTGCCTAGCGAGGTGCGTCAAAACACGAACAATCGGCGAATAAACGAATTGCCGACGAGATATGAAAACGTCAAAATTTTGGATTGGTATTCGATTGCCACGGCACACCCTGAATATTTGTATAGCGACAAAACTCACATTCGACCCGAGGGTCAACAGGTCTACGCAGACTTGATGATGCAGGCAATTGGTCGACCATAGATTTTGTCGTAGGCTGGGCGTGTCATGACTTCACCAGTTCGCGTCACGGTCACGGGTGCAGCCGGACAAATTGGTTACGGAATTTTGTTTCGCATCGCATCTGGTCAGATGCTTGGCCCCGATACACCCGTTATTTTGCAGTTGCTCGAAGTCACCCCGGCGCTGAACGCGCTCAACGGAGTGAAAATGGAACTCGAAGATTGCGCATATTCGCCGCTCGTAGAAGTCGTAACAACAGATGACGCCAATGTCGCCTTTGCTGACGCTGACATTGCTTTGTTGATCGGCGCGATGCCGCGAAAAGACGGCATGGAGCGTGCAGATTTGTTGACGGCCAACGGCGGCATTTTCAAACCTCAAGGTCAAGCGATCGCTAGGAACGCAAAAAAGAACGTCAAGGTTTTGGTGGTAGGCAACCCAGCAAACACCAACGCATTGATCGCTATGAGCAATGCGTCGGCGATCGATCCAAAGCAATTCACGGCCATGACCCGTCTTGACCACAATCGGGCGATAGCCCAACTCGCGCAACGAGTCGGCAGGCCGGTGACTTCGATAAAAAAGATGACTATCTGGGGCAATCACTCGGCATTGCAGTATCCGGATCTTTACAATTGTGAAGTCGACGGCAAGATCGCCGCGTCGGTGGTCAACGACGAATCGTGGGTGCGCGAGACGTTTATTCCGACGGTTGCCAAGCGCGGTGCGGCAATCATCAAAGCGCGCGGTTTGTCATCTGCTGCTTCTGCTGGCACCGCGGCAATGGACCATGTGCGCAACTGGGTGCACGGCACACCCAAAGGCGACTGGGTGAGCATGGCGGTGCCGTCTGACGGCAGTTACGGCGTGCCTGCAGGCCTGATTTCGTCTTTTCCGTGCACATGCGCGAATGGTGAATACAGCATCGTGCAGGGTTTGCCAATCAACGAATACAGTCGCAAGATGATAGACAACTCAGTTGCAGAATTGATCGAAGAGCGCGACGCGGTGCGCAGCCTGGGGCTCGTCTAAAAATTTGTATTGGCGTTGACGGCTGAGAAGACGGCGTCAAGAGCAAGAAACAAAGGTTGCGTTGCGATAACTCGTTCGTGATCGCCTTTAAATTGAATCTTGCCGCTGATGAATGCCTCTTGAGCATTTATTTTGCCAGTGGCGACACCAACTGCTGTTTGCCAATCTTGAGTGAAGGCGATGTCTGAAACTTTTGCTGGACCTTTGCCAAAGTTAAGTTGACCGTCGCGCGATTCGAGATGATACGTGACATCACCATGGGGAGTACCCGTCACTATTTGTGTAACAGATACGGTGTTTTCACGCGCAACGGCGATGATTTCGCTATTTGCTTTGATGCCTTCGGCTACCGCGTTGATCCACTCATTGCTGAGATAGTCAACGCGGGCAGACATGACTCAAGATATCGCTGTGAATTTTATTTAGGCAGCGACCATGCTTGCTGTCTTGCGACGCGAAAACATGATTGAAACAATCAAGATCACAAGCGAGACACCCGCAATGCCAAGTCGCGCACTGTCGTTGTCTTTCAAGTTGATGATCGCTGGCAAAACAAGAAGAGCCACAAGGTTCATCACCTTGATCAACGGGTTGAGCGCCGGACCTGCTGTGTCTTTGAACGGGTCGCCAACAGTGTCGCCGATGACCGCGGCCTTGTGGGCATCTGAGCCTTTGCCGCCGTGGTGGCCATCTTCGATGTATTTCTTGCCGTTATCCCACGCACCACCGGCGTTGCTCAAATAGTTGGCCATCAACTGACCAGTCAAGATAACGCCAGCCAAGAACGCACCAAGCGCGGCGTAACCGATGCCAAAGCCAACTATCACTGGCGTCAACACTGCCAAAAGTGCCGGTGTGGCGAGTTCACGCAACGACGCTGCGGTGCAGATATCAATTACCGGACCATAGTCAGGTTGTTTGGTGCCCGCCATGATTTTGCCATCCTTGAATTGACTGCGAACCTCTTGCACAACAACTCCAGCAGTGCGACCAACGGCGCGAATTGCGAGTGCCGAGAACATGAAGGCGATTGATCCACCGATCAATAGACCGATAAACGTTTTAACATCTGAAACATTTATCTGGGTCTCGACAGCCGTAAAGATCGCCGAGCCTTCGAGTTTGTTGCCCGCTGCATCTTTGAGGCCAAGTTCGCCGGCGATTGTTTCAATGTAAGAAGCAAACAATGCAACGGCGGCGATTACGGCTGAACCGATGGCAAAACCCTTTGTCACGGCTTTGGTTGTGTTGCCAACAGCGTCAAGGCTCACCAAAATTTTTCCAGTTTCAGCCTTTAGTTCGCCCGACATCTCGGCGATGCCAGCAGCGTTGTCAGAAACAGGGCCAAAAGTGTCTTCAGAGACGATCACACCCGTTGTTGCGAGCATGCCCATGCCACAAAGCGCAACGAGGTAGAGCGAAAATTGAATGTTTCCGCCACCCATCCAAAGCGTGGTGCCGAGGGCGACTGCGATGCACAAAATCGCATATACCGAGGACTCGAGACCCGATGCGGTGCCAGACAGCACCACTGTTGCAGGACCAGTTTCAGACGACTCGGCGATTTCTTTCACCGGACCATACTCGGTGCCCGTGAAATATTCGGTGAGGCGACTTAGAACTTGAGCCAAAATCAAACCAACAAGCACGGCGCCAAAAACGCGCCAACCCGTGTTGGCAAAGCCAGTTTTTTCGAGTTTGTCGTTGCCAACGTAGAAATTTGCCAAAAGAAACGTGCCGATGACAGTGATGATGCCAGCTGTCAGAAAGCCACGGTTGATTGGCTTGAGTGCATTTGTCTCACCGTCGCGAGCACGCACGGCAAAAACGCCGGCGATTGATGCAACGACACCGATCGCACGCGCTGCAAG
>CAYOVI010000001.1:0-8905 GCA_964407365.1 uncultured Ferrithrix sp. | reverse complement strand
GCGGAACCACAAGCCCGAGCGCCGGATTCAAACCTACCGAGTTGAACGCTGCAACACCCAAAATGATCGATGCAACGAGCGTGACTTCGTAACTTTCAAACAAGTCGGCGGCCATGCCAGCGCAGTCGCCGACGTTGTCGCCAACGTTGTCAGCAATCGTGGCGGGGTTGCGAGGGTCGTCTTCGGGAATGCCAGCCTCGACTTTGCCGACTAGGTCAGCACCCACGTCGGCAGCCTTGGTGAAGATGCCTCCGCCCACGCGCAAAAATAATGCGAGCAACGAACCGCCGAAGCCGAAACCAACGAGCATCGCCGAGCTTGTGTTTTGGAAAAGCGCAATGATCACTGTCGCACCAAGCAGACCAAGACCGACCGTGAACATGCCTGCTACGCCACCGGTTCGAAAGGCGACCTGCAACGACTCGCGCATTGAACCACGTCGTGCGGCTGCGGCGGTTCGCACGTTGCCTCGTGTCGCCAGGGTCATGCCGATATAACCAGTTAGCCCAGATGCGACACAGCCGAGCACGAATGAAATCGTGCGATACAAACCTGCCGATACGAAAGAGAGCGCAGACTCACCAGTTGGCTTGTTGATCGCCACCGAAGTCAAAAAGACGACTGCGCCTACTGGCAAGAGAATCATGCCGATCGTGCGAAACTGGCGCTTCAAATAAGCCCACGCGCCAACTTGAATTGCACTGGCAATATCTTTCATTTTGTCGGTGCCTTCGTCTTGTTGCAGAACCTTGACCATCAGATACCAGCCGACTAAAAGTGCCAGAACTGCCGAGCCACCTGAGAGCCACAATATGAGCCACTCACCACCTTTTAAGGTGAAGTCTTGCCAGCCGCCTTCGGATGCAAATATTGCGCTCACTTGATATTTCTCCATTTTTCTACTGGGCCAGCCCCGTTGGTGGCCCGTGTTATGTGTCTCGGAAAGTATAAAGAATTTGCCTCTATCCAAGCGAATGCCCGTTTTTGGGGGCCTGGTGAGACACGGTTCACGCCACCCAATAGGGCATTGATGTCGGGCGTTTGGGGGCTGACAACTAGCGTTGCTTACGCACCTATGGCGCAACAAACAATCGTCAAGCCAACCAATTCTCGCAAGCCAGTCACGGGCACGGCTCTTTCGTCTCGCAAAAAACGCCCTTTTTTGGTCGACCTTTATTCAACGGCCCTGGGCAAAAAATATGCCATGGCGATCTCGGGCATCGCTTTGATGGGTTTCGTATTTTTCCACATGATTGGCAATTTGAAGATGTATCTGGGAGCCGCAGAACTCGATCACTATGCAAAGTTTCTCAAAGAACTTTTGTATCCACTCGCGCCAAAAGGCGCAGTCTTGTGGATTCTTCGTGGCGGTTTGCTGGCGATGCTTGCGCTGCACTTGCACGCAGCCTGGTCGTTGACCGTGATGAATAAGAACGCTCGACCAGTGAAATATCAGTCGGCACGCGACTATGAAGTCGCCAATTTTGCCAGTCGCACGATGCGCTATACGGGCCTCATCGTGTTTAGTTTCTTGGTTTGGCACCTTTTGGATTTGACGTTTGGTGTGGTCAACACGGTTGGCACCGACGGAACTTTTGTGCGCGAAGAAGTTTATGCAAATGTCGTGCGCAGTTTGGATCGCTGGCCCGTGTCTTTGTTTTATATTCTCGCCAACTTGTTGCTTGGCATTCACCTGCGCCACGGTGCCTGGAGCATCTTTCAATCATTGGGTTGGAACAACCCGCGATTTAACGCCTGGCGCTGGACGTTCGCCACGGCTTTCGCGTTGGTGGTGGTCGTTGGCAACGTTTCGTTTCCTCTCGCGGTGCTTTTGGACATCGTCAAAGTTTGAGAAAGTATTTTGATCAAAGATGAGCACAACTCTTAACGCCAAGATTCCGACGGGCGCATTGCGCGACAAGTGGGACAACTACAAGGCCGATGCCAAGTTGGTCAACCCGAACAACAAACGTAAGTTCAAAATCATCGTCGTTGGCACCGGTTTGGCCGGTGCTTCTGCGGCGGCGACATTGGCTGAACTCGGCTATCAAGTGGACGCATTCACGTTTCACGACTCGGCTCGTCGGGCGCACTCGATTGCGGCCCAAGGTGGCATCAATGCCGCAAAAAATTACCAAGGTGACGGCGACAGCATCAATCGTTTGTTTGTCGACACAATTAAAGGCGGCGATTTTCGAAGTCGCGAAAGCAACGTGCACCGATTGGCTCAGGTTTCAGTCGACATCATTGACCAGATGGTGGCCCAAGGCGTGCCGTTTGCCCGTGAATATGGGGGCATGCTCGACAACCGAAGTTTTGGTGGCGCGCAGGTCAGTCGCACCTTCTATGCCCGTGGCCAAACGGGCCAACAGTTGTTGCTCGGTGCCTATCAACAATTGTCGCGCCAAATCGGTTTGGGTGGCGTGCGACTTTTCAATCGATGCGAGTTAGTAGACATCGTTGTCATCGATGGTCGTTGCAGCGGCATCGTCGTGCGCGATCTTTTGACCGGTGAAATTTCTTCGCATGCGGCACACGCAGTCGTGATGGCCACAGGCGGTTATGGCAACGTGTTTTTCTTGTCGACAAACGCGATGAACTGCAACGTTACGGCGGCATGGCGCGCTCACCGTCGCGGGGCGATGTTTGCAAACCCGTGTTTCACACAGATCCACCCGACATGCATTCCGCAAAGTGACGAGTCGCAGTCGAAACTGACTTTGATGAGCGAGTCTTTGCGCAACGACGGGCGAGTATGGGTGCCGAAAAACCCCGATGATTCACGACCTGCCGAACAAATTCCTGAGAGCGAGCGCGATTATTACCTAGAGCGTCTCTACCCGAGTTATGGCAACTTGGCGCCTCGAGATATTTCGTCGCGCGCAGCCAAGCGTCTCGTCGACAAAGGACATGGCGTTGGGCCCCTGAAAAATGGCGTGAACCTCGACTTTTCGGCAGCCATTGCGCGACTTGGTCGCGATGTGGTCAAAGAGCGTTATGGCAACTTGTTCCAAATGTATGAACGAATTGCCGGTGAAGACCCGTATACGACACCAATGAGAATTTATCCAGCGACGCACTACACAATGGGCGGTTTGTGGGTTGATTACGAACTTGGCACGACCGTGCCCGGACTTTATGCCGCTGGTGAAGCAAATTTTTCAGATCATGGCGCAAACCGACTTGGCGCCAGTGCGCTGATGCAAGGCCTGGCCGACGGATATTTTGTCTTGCCTTACACGATCAGCAACGGGCTCGCACCACTTCTAAACAAACCGGCCCCGACAACCGATCACCCTGCGTTTGTCCAAGCCGAAACCGAGGCTCGTGAGCGCTTCAACTCATATCTAAACGTCAAAGGCACACGCTCGCCAGATTGGTTTCACCGTGAACTGGGCAAAATCATCTGGGACTATTGCGGCATGGAGAGAACCCAACAGGGTCTTGAAAAGGCATTGTCAGAATTGCCGGCGCTTTACGGTGAGTTCAAAAAAGATCTGCGGGTCACCGGTTCTGGTGAGAGCGTCAACCAAACGCTCGAAAAAGCGGGCCGCGTCGATGACTTTTTTCAATTGGGCATGTTGATGTGTCGTGATGCGTTGGATCGCCAAGAAAGCTGTGGCGCGCATTTTCGTAGCGAGTATCAAACCGAAGATGGCGAGGCAAAACGTGACGACGAAAACTTCTGCCATGTTTCTGCCTATGCATGGACAGGCGACCCGATGGCAGCTGAGCTGAACAAAGAAAAGCTTGTTTATGAAACTGCCCACCTGGCAACTAGGAGTTACAAGTGAAAACCCTGACAGATCTAAAGCTCAAAATTTGGCGGCAAGCAGGACCAGACACAGACGGGTATTTCGAAACTTATTCGGTCGACAAAGTCAGCGACGAGGCTTCATTTTTAGAAATGCTCGACCAGCTCAACGAGCGATTGATCAGCCAAGGTCAAGAGGCGATTGTCTTTGATCACGATTGTCGCGAAGGAATTTGCGGAACTTGTTCGCTGATGATCAACGGTCGTGCCCATGGCCCACAAAGAGCCACAACGACCTGTCAGTTACATATGAGAACCTTCAAGAGCGGCGATGAAATCGTGATCGAGCCGTGGCGTGCTGCGGCGTTTCCGATAATCAAAGATTTGATGGTCGACAGATCTTCGTTCGACCGCATCGTCGAAGCGGGTGGTTTTATCACTGCGCCAACCGGTGGTGCGCCAGATGCAAATTTGATTCTTGTGCCAAAACCAGTGGCCGACGCAGCGATGGACTCTGCTGCGTGCATTGGTTGTGGTGCGTGTGTAGCCGCGTGCCCTAACGGTGCGGCAAATTTGTTCACCGGGGCCAAAATCTCGCATCTAAACGTGTTGCCCCAAGGTCAAAGCGAGAGATACAAGCGCGCCGAAGCAATGGTGCATTCCATGGACGATCAGTTTGGCTCGTGCACCAACCACGGCGAATGCTCTGCTGCTTGCCCGAAAGAAATTTCGTTAGACGTGATTGCAATGATGAACACCGACTTCAGAAAGTCGAAGTCTAAAAATCGAAAAGCGCTCAGTCGCGACTGACCCGCGACAAACTCACATACTGGGGGCAATAAATGTTGGGAGATTTGGCGAATTGGGTGAAAGATGTGATCAACCAGTTCGGCTATTTGGGCGTCGCACTTTTGGTTGTGATCGAAAACGTTTTTCCACCAATTCCTTCAGAAATCGTCTTGCCGTTTGCGGGTTTCGTCGCCCAGCAAAGTGTCAGTGATTTGAGCGTGACGGCCGGTGCGGCCCGAAGCGACACGACTGTTGTCGGAATGATGCTTGCAGCCACTGTCGGCTCGGTTGTGGGTGCCTTGATACTTTATTTCATTTCTTCAGCGATCGGCCCCGAGCGGTTGCGAAGTTTTGTGGCTCGATTTGGCAGATGGTTCGGCGTGAAGAGCCCAGACCTCATGCGAGCCGAAGCCTGGTTTGATCGGCGTTCAACTTCGGCAGTTTTGGTCGGAAGATGCGTGCCCTTGATTCGATCAATCGTGTCGATACCTGCAGGTTTCAGGCGAATGAAATTGTCAAGTTTCGTCGTGTTGACGGCCATCGGCAGTGCCGTGTGGAACATTGCCTTGATTGGTGCCGGAGCTGTTTTGGGCGATCAATGGGAGCGCGTCGGTGAATATGTAGGTGTGTTTCAATGGCTGGTGATTCTGGCTATTTTGGCCCTGTTGGCGCGCTTTGTGATCTCACGCTTGCGACAGACTAAAGCCTGATGCTGGCCTCAGATGTCAAACCCGTGGCCTTCAGTGTGCGCAACGGTGTGCGCGAATCATTTCACCACGGCGCGTTGGTGTGCCTCGAGCACGATGGTTCGGTTGCTTTCAGCGTCGGCTCACCGCAGGCGATAGTTTTTCCGCGGTCGTCGACCAAGCCGTTCTTGGCAACCGCGATGGTTGCCGCTGGTTTGAAACTGCCGGCGCATCTGTTGGCTCTGGTTTGTGCCAGCCATGATGGTCGACCAGAACATCTGCAAGCTGCTCGCGAAATTTTGGCCAGTGTCGGTCTAGATGAATCTGCATTGTGCAACACCAAAGACTTGCCCCTTGATGATGATGCGGCTCATGAAGTCGTGCGCGGAGGTGGCAAGCCAACATCACTGCAAATGAATTGCTCGGGCAAACATGCCGGCATGTTGGCGACTTGCGTCGCTTGTGGCTGGGCTTGTGACAAGAGCTATCTGTCTCGTGACCATGATTTGCAAAAGTTCATCACCTCGATGATGCCCGAGTTGATCGGCGAAGAAGTTGCAGACATCGTTGTCGATGGTTGCGGTGCACCTGCACATGCGATGACTTTGGCGGGGCTGGCTCGTGGTTTTCGCGCCGTGGCAATGGCCAAGCCCGGGTCGCCTGCGCGGGTGGTGGCAGATGCGATGCGCGAGCATCCGCAAATGGTGGGCGGACCAAAACGCGACGTGTCGTTGCTAATGAGCGGAGTTTCGGGGCTGGTCGCCAAAGACGGCGCCGAGGGAGTATTCGCCGCGGGTTTGCCAGACGGTCGGGCAGTCGCGTTAAAAATTGCCGATGGCGCCAATCGCGCCCGACCTCCGCTCATGCGCGCAGCTCTCATGGCACTCGGTGTAGATATCTCGCGTGTAGAGCCGAGCGCTTTCGCATCGCCGATTTTTGGTCATGGTCAGGTTGTGGGCGAGGTGCATGTTTTAGATAATCTGCTCAAGCCATGACCTTAAATTTGCAAACCAAAGCACTTTTAGATTTATTGGCTACGCGCGCCGAACCCGCACTTGAAACCATGACACCCCAAGAGGCGCGAGAAATGACGCTGCGCTACTACATTCCGAGTGATTTTGCGATTTACTCTTCGCAAGACATTGATGCTGGTGGCGTGCCAGCACGTTTATATTTACCTTCGGCTCACAAGAATTTGGGGCTCTGCATCTATATTCACGGCGGGGGCTGGGTCTTTCACACTCTGGACGACTACGACGACGTGTGTCGAAGACTTGCCGTGCAATCTGGCCAGGCGGTTCTCAGTGTTGACTATCGCATGGCCCCTGAGTTTGCGTTTCCGACGCCGTTAGATGATTGCATAACGACAGTTAAATGGGCGCGTGACAATGCCGGGTCGTTTGGTTGTGATTCGAGTCGCATGGTCGTGTGTGGCGACTCGGCAGGCGGAAACCTGTCGACACTCGTGGCCCAGCACTCGGGTGTCAAATTCAAAATGCAACTGCTCGTCTACCCGGCTGTTGATGCACGCTGCATAACCGAGAGTTATCACAAAAATGGCGAGGGCTATTTGTTGACCGCAGCCGCTATGGATTGGTTTTATGGTCACTATTTGTCGGGCGAAAAGGGCAGTGTCGACGACCCCTTGGTTTCGCCTCTGTTGGCCAGCGATGATTTGCTCGCCAAGATGCCCCCAACTTTGGTGATTACTGCCGAATATGACCCGCTGTGCGATGAGGGCGAGCAATATGCCCAAAAACTGACGTCGCTTGGCGTGCCGACAACTTGTGTTCGCTATCGCGGGCAGATTCACGCATTTTTGCGCTATGGACGGCTCATCGACGACGGCTATTTAGCCATTGCGCAACTTGCCGATGCCATAAAGCGGGCTTGCGCTATCTAATTGATTGTTTCGCCGGTGCGATCGCGTGGGGCAAAGAACTTGCGAATGATCGGTTCAAAGTGCGATAGGGGCGCTGACTTATAGTCAGGATCAAAGGCAACCTGGTCGTATTTTGCGCAGAACTCGGCCGTGTAATCAAAATATTGACTATCTCGATAGTTTTCGCGGGTGTTCGGGTCTAGGCCGATGTGTTGCCAGAAAAAATATCCCTGAAAAATGCCATGGTGAGCAACCAGCCAGTGGTTGGCTTTCGAAACTGCTGGTTCGACTATCGCCGCGGCAACTGCTGCATGGTTATAGGGCGAAAGGTTGTCGCCGATGTCGTGCACAAGAGCGCACAAAATATATTCTTCGTCGCGACCATCACGCTCGGCGCGCGTTGCGGTCTGCAGGCAATGTTCAAGTCGATTGACCGGAAAGCCACCAAAGTCGTGGCGCAGATATTCGAGTTGCTCGATGATGCGGTCGGCCACTCGGGCTTGGGTCGTTTCGAGTTGCACCATAATGTTGTCCCAATCGGCTTTGGTTGACTCAGAGAATGCCGTAAACGTGGCCCGAGTCGGACGTTGTTGATCACGCGAAAGGTCTAGGTTCATGACTAGACAGTAGTTTGTCATCGCCAGATCTCTTTGTGCGCTGGTGCAGATCTCGTGTCCGATTTTGAGCTTTGGCGTGTCGGGCGTCACAGCAAATGGCGTAATTTAAGCCTTTTAGCGGGTATCCGTGACTCGGGGCACAAGCCTCCGTAAGTTTGCCAATGCAGGGAAACCCCTGCAGAAAAAGGAGAAATAGTTATGGGTTTTTGGGCAGCATTTGGACAACTTGTCCTTTTGGCAATCCTGCTTGGCGCAGTCACCACCGTAATTGATTCGGTGCTTGGCGTCGTCGGGTTGGGTGCAATGATTAAGAAGATTCCAGTAGTCGGATCAAATTGGACACTGATCATCAGCGTTTTGATGATGTATGTGCTCGATTTCAGCCCGCTTACTTATTGGGGTATCACTTTGGATGGTTGGGGCGGCTGGATGGGTTACATCGGTAGCGGTGCGATCGTCTATGGCATGGTTCCGATGAAAGATGCCGTTATCTCAATGGTCAGCAAGGGATTCCGAATGTAAGAAGCGGTTTTCCGCAACTTACGAAGTCGAATTCATTTCAAATGATTGGCGCATTTTGCGCCGCTCAATGATGAGCCGCCGGACCACCGGCGGCTCTTTCATTTATGCGGTTTAAGGTAGTTTTATATCAATAATGAGCGATCAACGCAAAAAACCTGGCACTGTGGGCATGCTTTGGAGCCTTCTTCCCCGAAAGTCGAAACTGGCTATGCCGGTATTGATGTTGATGGTTTTATTTGGCACGTTTATCGAGGCCTTGGGTATTGGTCTTGTAATTCCGGTGATGACCACCATCAGCAAAGGTGGCACTGGCAGCAGTAGCTCGATTTTGCAGCCTGTGTTTGACATGTTTGGCATTCGGGCCGTCAGCACGATGGTTGGGGCTTCGGTATTGCTTCTTGGCTTGGCGTTCTTAATAAAAAATATCTATATGTTGGCATTGCAGTGGCGCCAGGCGCGGTTTTCAAACGCTATTTCGCAGTATTTGGCGTCCACGCTTTTCAAGTCGTTTCTTCGCCGGCCCTACACGTTTCATCTGCAGCGAAATTCTTCTGAGTTGCTAAATGTCGTGCAGCAAGAAGTCGGTATGACAGTTGGTCTGATCTCGGGTTTCATGGCTTTGACGACCGAGTTTTTGGTGGGTGGTTCAGTGGCT